>JAENWE010000422.1 GCA_016650185.1 Vicinamibacteria bacterium
GAATGCCGATCGAACACGCAGGTGTTCCGCCAGTTGGCCGAGCGCATGGGCCTCACCGATCCGCGGCTCTTCGAGGACGATGAGACGTTGATGAAAGAGGCGTTCGACTGGACGCATCCCCGCATGCAGGGCATCACGATCGAGCGCTTGAACCGGGAAACCGCCGTACGCTTGAACGTGCCCGACGCTTGGGCGCCCTTCGCGGAAGGGAACTTTCCGACTCGGTCCGGGAAATGCGAGTTCTACTCCGAAACGGAGAAGAGCCAGGGACGGGATCCTCTGCCGAACTACGTTCCCCCTCGCGAGGGGCCCCTCAGTAATCCAACCTTGGCCAAAACCTATCCCCTTGCCTTCATTTCGCCGCCCGCGCACCATTTCCTGAACTCCACTTTTTCCGCCCAGCCTGTCTTCGTGCGGCGTGAGGGGGGGGAACCGGCCCTCACCATCCACCCCGATGACGCCCGCGCGCGCGGTATCGAGACCGGGCAGATGGTGATGACCTTCAACGATCGCGGATCGTTCGTCGCGAAAGCGCATGTCTCCGACGACGCTCGTCCCGGAGTGGTGGTGGGGCTTTCGGTCTGGTGGGCCAAGCTGTGCCCCCTCGGGCGCAACGCCAACGCGGTCACCGGCCAGGCCCTCACCGACCTAGGGCGGGGAGCCACGTTCTATGACGCTCTGGTGGAAGTGGCGCCCTACAAGGGCTCCCTGACCGCTCCGGCCCGGGTCGGCGGGGTTCCGTGACCGTCCGACTTCTGTACGCGGCGTCTGAACACGACGCCGACATTCTCTATCCCTCGGGTTTCTTCGCTCCCGATCCCTTCCTGTGTCTCATCGCCGGAACCAGGACGATCCTGGTGATGAGCGATCTCGAGTTGGATCGAGCGAAACGCGAGTCGAAGGCGACTCAGGTCTGGCCGTGGTCGCAGCTGGCGAGACGGACGAGCGCCGGGGTCGGCGCGGCCCGCGCCGAGCACGTCATTTTCGCTTGCCTGAAGCGCCTGGGAGTGAAACACGCCGAGGTTCCCGGGTCATTTCCACTCGGCCTGGCCAGACGGCTCGAAGGACTGGGGATCAGACTTCGAGTGGCCAAAGAACCATTCTGGCCGGAGCGAGAGATCAAGACGCGGCACGAAGTGAAGAAGATCGAGGCCTCGCTCCGCGCGGCGGAGGCGGGTTTGCTGGCGGGGATCGAAACCCTCAAGTCCACCCGCATCGGGCGCGACGGATGGCTGTGGCTGGGCAGGGCGAAATTCACCTCCGAAGACCTGCGCGATGTGATCGACTCCACGATTCTCAAACTCGGCGGCATCCCGGTGCGGACCATCTGCGCGGGCGGCGATCAGGCGGTAGACCCCCACGAGATCGGCCATGGACCCCTGCGCGCCCACGCACCCATCGTCATGGATATCTTCCCCCGGTCTCAGGCGAGCGGCTACTTCGGGGATCTCACCCGAACGGTGGTGCGCGGGCGAGCGAGCGAGAAGCTCAAAGAGGTCTACGCCCTGGTCGAAGAGGCGACGAACCTCGGACATCGCTCGATTCGCGATGGCGCCGATGGGCGTCTTATCCACGACGACATCCTCGCGTTGTTTGCCTCACGCGGCTTCAAGACCGGAATCAAGGATGGCCGGATGCAGGGTTTCTTCCACGGCACCGGCCATGGCCTCGGTCTCGAGATCCACGAAGCCCCTTCGATCTCTCGCCGCGGTTCCCTGCTCCGTGCCGGGCACGTGGTCACGGTCGAGCCCGGTCTTTACTACCTCGGCATCGGAGGGGTTCGGATCGAGGATGTCGCCCTCGTAACGAAGACCGGTTCAAGAAACCTCACCCTCGTTCCGAAGGTTCTCCAGATCTGAGGTCCGTACCGCCGGCGTCTGGAAATGCCGACGGCCGGCGTGGACGCCGGGGGTCAACTCAGGGCGCGCCGGACTCCTGCAGAGCCTGCAGGGTCGCCTTCACGAAAGTTTCGACTTCGGGAGGGGACGACGTGAAGTGGACGACGAACGTGGCGCCCGCCGGAGGTTCCGCTTCGAGAACCTTGCCGTAC
>JAENWE010000423.1 GCA_016650185.1 Vicinamibacteria bacterium
CACGAGCCAGGCGGGCCAGAGCGAACTCGGCGATGCTGGAGGTGGTGGCGATGGGCTGCTCCAGATGCCAGATCACCTTGGGAAAGTCGCGGCGGAAGTCATCGGGACCCACGGTCACGGTGTGCATGTCGCACCCGATCGAGTCGGCCATGAGGCGGGCGTAGGCCAATTCGTCGTAGGCCGGTCCGTAGGGCAGGTGACATGTGAACGTCTTCTGGGGTCGAGCGATGCCCGCGAGCAGTGAGGAATCCAGCCCGCCCGACAGAAACAATCCGATGGGGACCTCGCTGCGCAGGCGCAGGCGCACCGCGTCCTTCAGAAGAAAGAGCAGTTCCTCGGTCAAGTCGGAAGCGCTGCGTCCGTCGATCGGCCCTTCCGGGATCGACCAGTAGCGCTTGAGCGTGGTCGTGCGTCCGTCGAACACCAGGAAGCAACCGGGCTCGAGAGCCAGGACACCGCGAAAGAGGGTGTCCGGTTCGAGCACCGCTTCGAGAACCCTGAATCGATCGTCGAGGGCGACTTCTGGCGTCACCTCAACCAGCAGGGCCTTGATCTCGGAAGCGAAGAGGAAGCGGTCTCCCTGAGTCCAGTAGTAGAGCGGTTTCTCGCCCAGCCGATCACGGGCGATGAAGATCTGATGACCGTCCCAGATCGCAAACGCAAACATGCCGATGAAGCGATCCAGGCAACCGGCCCCCCAGGCCTGGTAAGCGGTGACCACGACCTCGGTGTCACTGGTGGTCTTGAAGTGAAAGCCGAGACCTTGGAGCTCGGTTCGGATTTCGAGGTAGTTGAAGAGCTCGCCGTTGTAGGTGATCCAGTGCGATCCGTCGGCCGTCGACAGCGGCTGATGGCCGGTGGTGAGGTCGATGATGGCCAGCCGGCGCGCCCCGAACTGAACCGGTCCGTCGGCGAAGAAGCCCTCGTCGTCCGGACCCCGGTGGGTCAGCATCGCCGTCATCCGCCGGATGTCGGCGGGTCCGTAGGAGCCCGCGATTCCGCACATGCTACCGGCGCCCCTTGCGGTTCAAACGGAACTCGACGAAGGCATGAGGGAGATCCACCAGTGAACGCAGGCCGAAGCGAAAAGGAGAGGAGATGAAGGACTCGCCGCCCTCGCGGTTCCAGAACAAGACCGGTTCCTGGCGGATGGAATAGCCCCTGGCGGCGGCGTTGATCACGATGAAGTGCTGAGGAAAGACGTACGCGTGCTTCGTCTCGAGCATCTCCTTGAAAATCTCTCGGGAGGTGCAGAGGAACCCGGACTTGATGTCTCTGAGCCTGGTTCCGAAGAGCTTGTTCAACAGGAAGCTGAAGCCCAGGCTGAGGAGGTAGCGCGTGGTGGCCTTGAAGTTGTGGGCGATGCGCCAGCCCTGGACCACATCCGGTTTCTCCCGCTTCCAGATGCGGTAGAGCCTGGGCAGATCCTCGGGCGCATATTGAAGGTCGGCGTCCATGATGGCGATGGCCGGAGCGTGCGAGGCGGCGAGCCCGCTGCGCCAGCCCCCGGCGATGCCCTGGTTGCGTTCGTGAAAGACGCCCAGCACGAACGGATGCTGTCCAGAGAGTTCCTCGATGATGGGACGAGTGCGGTCGCGGCTGCAGTCGTCCACCAGGACGATCTCGGTTTTGATGCCGGCCATGGTCATGGTTTCGTGGATCCGCGCCACCAGATTCGCGAGATTCGCCTCTTCGTTGAAGCAGGGCACCACGACCGACAGTTCGAAGGCTAGGGTCACGCCGACACCTCCGACCGTTTCCGCCCACCGAACTTCCAGGAGTTTCCATTCCGCGGAACGACATAGATCGAGGCCGGATCGATCTCAGGATCCATCAGGAATTGTCGCACCTCGGCTTCGGAGAAGTATCGGGTTTGCGGAGTGACGAGCTGATCGAACGCGACGTGATGAAAGAACCAGAACTCGCGAACCGCGATCCAACGGGTGTAGTCGTACAGGGGCAGGCGCGACAGACTCCTCCGCAAGCCCGGCCATCTGGCGGCGGCGTCTTCGCTGAGTCTGGCCCAGAGGAAATAGGGCAGCACCGCGGGCGCCGCGATCAGATACTTCGTGAACCACCAGGGCAGTTTCGAGGCGATCTTTCTGAGGGGATCCACCAAGGCAATGACCAGGCCATTTCCCTCGCGGCCATAAACCCAGGCATGAAACCGGCCGCCAGGGCGAGTGTGGCGCAGGAGCGCCGCGAATCCCCGCTCCGGCTCCTTGAGGTGGTGCAGGACGCCGATGCAGTAGGCGACGTCGAAGCGCCCGGCATCGACTTCGCAGAGATCGCCCCTGACGAGTTCGGGCTCGATCCGGCTTCCCGCCAGATTGGCCCGGGCCACCTGTTGGGTGTCGCCGAGTTCCACGCCCACCAGCCGGCTGGGAGCGCAAGCGGCGGAGTGAACGAGGAGGGACCCGTTCCCGTACCCAAGTTCGATCACCGAGGCATCCTTCAGATCCTGCGGGCGGAGTGGACTCATCCAGTCGAGGAACTGAACCTCCGTGTAGACACTGCCCGGGCGGACGTTGTTCCAAGACGATGCGAAGGCCGAGGCCGTGGACTTGTCGGGCGGGCGGATGCCCCTCTCCGCTGGCTTGGCGGCGGCTTTTTTCATCACATCGGCAGTCAAGCCCGCGACTCTACCCAAGAACCAGCCGAGACCACTCCTCGAAATGGCCGTACTGCATCCAGATCCCGGCCGCCACGAGGCCCACAAGGATGAGTCCACGAGCCAGGCTGGGGCCAATCCGGTCGAGAGCGACGGCGCCGAGGATCGTCATAGCCGGACCGCCGAACTCAACTTCCTTCAGGTCTTTGAAAAGGCCACCGGAGAGTCCCCGCAGAACCACGAGGCTTAAGAAGGCCATGGCATAGGCCCTGAGAACGGTGGCTCCCGGATCGCGTCGCTTCAGGATGAGTACGAGTCCGGCGAAGGCGAAGCAGGGGAAACCGAAGCCGGTGAAGAGGACGATTCTCGAGAAGGCGGCGAAGAGGCTCCCGGTGTCGGCCGAGGGTGCCGTCGCCATTCTCCCGGATCCGGTCACCAGCATCGGCATGATCTCGGTCAGGAACGTGATCGTGAATCCTCGATAGAGAACGACGACCACGCCGAGAATCGCGACGAACCAGAGGCCGATCACTCGCCACCTGATCTTCGAGCTGAGGAGAGCCAGCGCGAGCAGGAAAGCGCTCATGGTGAACAGGCTGGACACGTAGGTCAACAGCGTGGCGATCACCGCAGCGAATAGGCGCAGCCATGCTCTCCGGTCCTTGGGCTCCTCGATCACCCGCACGGCCAGGAGGATGACCAGAAGATCCAGGCCGTGAGCCGCCACGGTGGCCCACATCGCGAACAGCATCCGGCTGGTGATGATCGGGAAGGCGAGGGTGAGCCAGGCCGCGGCGGGACCGGCGGCGGGCAAGATCTTTCTTGCCAGAAGGAAGGCCAGAGCCACTTCGAGCGCCGCTCCCAGCACGGCGATGTGTTTGAGAGCCCGCACCACCATGTCGCGGTCGGAAGGCAGGGCGGTGAAGGGCCAGAAGAAAAGTGGCGAGTAGGGGAACGCGTACTTCTTCCCTCCGATGATCCTCGGGTATCCCACGCCGAGGTCGATCTGGGCCTGGGTCGACCGTTCCAGCAGACCACCCTCGTAGCTGCGCAGAGCGCCGACGTACCGGTCGTTCTGGCGCACGTCGTTGTAGAAATAACTCGGGTGGAAGAGGAAGCCGCCTTTGAGCAACACGGTGGCGGTGATGGCCAGCAGGACGCCGGTCTGGCCGCGGAACAGCAAGGCCGAGAGCAGCGAGAAGACGACGGCGGGCACGCCGACATCGCGCATCAGGTGGACGAAGCCGAAGGGATCGACCGCGGCGATCACCGCAAGTATTCCGAGCACGGCCGCAGTGGCGCCCCCGGCGACGCCCACCGAGGCTCCGCTGAGCACCAGGGCAGCGAACAATCCGACGGGCAGGATCCAGACCGTCCACTCGTCGGCCGGGACATGCCATCGGACCCCGTCCAGCCGGATCCAGTCGAGGGCCATCCCGAGATTCGGATCCTGGCTGGTGATTCCCAGGTTGAGCCGACCCCCGGGCAAGGGGACTTCGACCGCCTGAATCCGCTGACGGCCCCGGGCCTGCTCGAACCCCGCGACGAGTTTGCCGTTCAGCGTCACTGTGATGGGGGTTGGATCATCCAGATACCGAGCAGCGCGCACGGAGAAACGACCCACCGAGGCATCCACGGAAAGAGGAATATCGAACTCGGCGTTCTGGCGCGTCCAACGAGACGTCGTGGGCGGCGTCTCCTCGCTGTCCTCGAAGCCCGAACCGTAGCGCCCGGTCGACGGTCCGATGTCAACGACGATGGGTTGTCGAAATCGGCCGGCGATATCCAGCAGAAGGACGAACAGGAACAGGAGCGCCGCCGTCACCATGATCGCGGGGCCGAAGGTGCTGTCCAAGCGCCCGGTGCGAGGTTCGTTCCCAGGGTCTGGCGTCACTTGGGAGCGATGCTAAACGCTCCGGCGTCAGGTGCGGTGTTACCCTCGGGCAATTGATGCCAGATCGACACCGGGAGCCGAGGATGGCGGATGGGACGTTTCGCAAACTTGCGGGCCTCGCGGTTTCATTGCTCCTGGTCGCCGCCATCGGCTTGATGGTCTTGAATCGCCGGGTGGATCACGCCCTGCAGGCCGACGTCTCGGACGCGCGGCCGGTCGACTTCCTCGCCCTGCCGGAGCGCTCGCCGCTCCCCTTCTGGGGCGGCGAAGACATCGAGTCGGTTGTTGCATTGCCCGGAGGCGTCTATGTCGCCGGGGGGTTCGGGGTGGCGCGTCTTGAGTCCATGCCCGATGGGAGGGCGGTCGGCTTTGATCGGATCGACATTTCGGCCGCACTTCCCACTCGTAGGGCCAGCAGGCTGTCGGCGTGGCGCAGCGATCTCGTGGCGGGTCTCGACTCCGGCGGTTTGTTCGTCTATCGCGTCGGGTCATGGTCCGAAGTCCGGTCCGGCTTCGGCGAACTGCATGTGCGCGACCTGGTTGAAACCCCGGCGGGTGAACTGTGGATCGGCGCGCGCGAGGGTCTGTTCCGCCTGGGCCTCGCCGAGCGCTCCATGGCCAGGCTTCACACCGCCTCGGTGAGGTCCGTCGCTCTGGGTGATGGAGGGCGCGTGGTCAGCGGCGGCGAAACCGGGCTCTTCGTGACGGAGGGCAGGGTGACTTCCCGTCTCAAGGTCGAAGGCGCCGAGACGGCCTGGGTCGAGGAGGTCGCGGTATTCGGTCGGCGGATCTTCGCGGTCACGCCGACCGGGCTCGTGACTGAAGAGAAGGATGGCGTTCTCCGGGCGGTGGCGGGCGGCGAGAACGTGGCTTCGGTGGCTGTCGCGAACGATCGCCTCTTCGCCACCGCGGAACCATCCGATTCTTCGCTGCGATGGTTCGACCCGGCCGGACGTGTGAAGGCGGAGCAATTGCCCTCCGTGGTTCGCCGTGTCTTCCCCGCAGCGGATCGACTTCTGGCCGATACCGCGGACGGTCTGGCCGAGCGTTTCCATGAGACGTGGCGCTTGATCGCGCCCCGCCGACAGCGGGGAAGTTTCGGTGGGGCTCATATAGGCGCTCTCGCCGTGTTTCACCGCCGGGTTGTCATCGGCTTTTTCGATGGTGGCCTGGCTGAACTCGTGCCCTCCTCTATGGCGCCGGTGGACGCCGAGACCCAGGCCTCTGAGTTGAGTCTTCGCCCCATCACGGACCGCACCTCGCCCATCTGGGCCGTGAATGCGCTTCTGGATGCGGGCGGGGCTCTGCACGTCGCGAGCCTGCGGGGCGCCTTTCGTTTTGATGGCTCCCGCGTCGTTCCGCTCGAAGGTACGGGCGCGGCGTTCTCGCTCGCCCAGACCAGAGGCGGGGTTGCTATCGGGTTTGGCGAAGGCGTGCTTCTGCCCGAGCAGAAACTTCTATCCGCTTTCCACGGCCTGCCCGGGAACCAGGCCACCGCTCTCTCCCAAGCGGAGGGTGGACTTCTGGTGGGGACACCCTCTGGCCTCGGTTATGTCGAAGGACGACGGGTTCTCTGGCGCGTGGCGTCGGGCGAGGGCAAGCTTCCGCATCCCTGGGTCACCGCCCTGGTGTCCTTGAAAGGCAGCGCTCTCGTCGGTACGTACGGTGGCGGCATCACCCGGCGCGTGGGCTCGATGTCGGACAAGGCCGAATGGAAGCCATTCCCTGAAACCGAAGGTCTCAAGGTCAACACCGGCTGTCTCATCGAGGCAAAGGGCCGGATCTATATGGGCACGGATGGAACCGGATTGTTCAGGCTTTCGGTCGACGGAACTCGATTCGAACGGCTTATGCTTGCCCTGCCGTCCTTGCGGATCACCGCGCTTCTTGAGAAGGATGGTTATCTGTATGTCGGGACGGACGAAGGGTTAACGCGATGGCCGGTCGAGCAGGACGATCGACGATGAAGCGGCGGGCCATGAGTCTGCTGGGCGGCGCGGCATTCGTGCTCATCGCGCGCCTCGCGTCGGCGCAGTCAGGCCTGCTCGTACCCACCAGCACCGGACGTCAGGATGCGACCGTGCTGTCGCTGAGGGATATGACCATCGACGCCTCCATTGCCCGCGGCTACGCGCGGGTGAACGTTCGACAGATCTTCGAGAACCACACCGACCAGATTCAGGAGGGGACGTATCGCTTCGCCCTGCCGCCGAGCGCAACCATCGGCGACTTCGCGGTGTGGGACGGCCTGGTGCGCATTCCTGGCGTGATTCTCGAGAAGCGCCGGGCGCGCGCCATCTACGACGCCCTCACCACGCAGCGCGTCGACCCGGGCCTTCTGCAGCAGGGAGACGAGGAAGATCGAACGCCCGGCGATGGGCCCGGGCCGAGCGCGCCATCGGCGGCCGCTCCATTCTCAGTGAAGGTGGCGCCGATTCCAGCTCGGACCACCAAGCGCCTCGAGATTCAGTTTCAGCAGGAGATCAACGTGGTCGGGCTGACCGGCGAAATGCGCATGGCGCTGTCTCCTTCGGAGGGCGAACCTTTGGTGGCCCGTACGCTGCGGATTCAGGTGGCCCTGAACGGTCTCGCCTATGAAGCCACGGCGAATGGCCTCCCGCTTGCGATTTCCCCGGACGGCGTTTTTTTCGAAGGTCGCGACGTCAAGCTCGACCGGGACCTGATCGTTCGCTTCAAACTGAAGGACCAGACACCCCTGCGTCTGTCGGCCTTCCGGAATCCTGAGGGCCGGATGCCCGACGGCCTGGCCCTCGCACCCTGGGAGCGGCCCTCGGACATCCCGAAGGAGAAGGACGGTTTCTTCCTCATGGAAGTCCTTCCGCCGGCCGCCGCCAGCACCGAAGGCGCCTTTGCGCCGGGGACGGCCGCCACGAAGACGCAGGCCAGACGTCCCGCCTTGTCCGTGGCGGTTCTCTTTGACACATCTTTGTCGCACCGCTTTTCCGGCCTCGAGACGTCGTATCTGCGCCTGACCCGTCTTCTCGGAGCGCTGACCCCGGATGACAAAGTAGCGCTTGTTCTCTTCGACGCCACCGTTGATGCCCCCCCCGACATGGCGAGCGCGATCGAGGTGGTGAAAACCGCCTCACTCAATCGCCTTCGTGCCCGCTCTCTCTCTCCCGGCACCCACATGCTCGAGGCGTTACAGGCGGCCCAGAAGCTCGTGGGCGATGGCGACAAGAGTCGTCTGGTGCTTTTCACCGACGGCGTCTTCGGTCCCGGCTCGAAGGATCTGATCGCCGCTCGAAAGAAGACGTCCCTCTTCGTGAGCGTGGCCACGCCCGAGGTGGCCCCCGGCTTACGTGCGGCCTCGAACGGCGCCGTGTCGGCGCTTTCTTCCGAACCCGAGACCGACCTGTTCTTCGAAAGGCTGCTGAGTCCGCCGAAGGCGGCGCCGCAGAATTCGCCTCCCGCGATGAACGGTGGCGCTCTGCGCGTGACCCTGGGCGACCCGGGCTTGCGCGACATCTATCCGGTAATGGTTCAACCGCCGACCGCCTTGGCTCTGTCGGGCTACGTCGGGCGTTATTCAAGGCCCCTGGCCGAGGTTCGATTCGCCATGGCGTCAGGCATCCTGCCCAGGGAGTCGAGCACCCTGACCGCGGCCTTGCCGGTCAAAGCGCTCGAGGCTCGCGATCTCCCGCGACGATGGGCCCGCGCGCGGGTGGACGACCTGTTGCGCCGCATCGAAGCGGAGGGCGAACGTCGTGAGTGGGTCGACGAAATCATCGAGCTCTCGAGGCGCTACAAATTCGTCACGCCCTACACCGCCTTCCTCGCGGCGCCCAGATCGCTCCTGCGCCCGCGGAGGATCCAGCCCGGCGACCCCGTGCTGCGCGTCGAGTGCGACGAAGGCACCATCCTCGCGACCGCCCTCTTCCCGTTCGGCCTGAAGTTGCCCCTGGTGAAGCGTCCGAAGTCCAACGTTTTTGAGGGGAGGTTTCTCGTTCCCGACGACTTCAAGGACGGACGCTACTCGGTTCAGATCGTGATGCGAGATCGCAGCGGCCGAACCCTCACCGAGTCCAAGTCCTTCGTCATCGACGGCAAACCGCCGCACATAACGCCCAGTGTTCCAAAAGTGGCGCGAGTGGGCGATGAGATTGTCCTGAGCGCGTCCACGGACGACGATGTCATCTTCCTTTCCGCGCGGGTGGGCAATCTCCCACCCGTGCCCCTTCGCTGGGACAAGGCCGCGCGCGCATCCACCGGAAGGCTCCTTCTGCCTTCATC
>JAENWE010000424.1 GCA_016650185.1 Vicinamibacteria bacterium
CTCTCTGGTGTGGAGTCAACTTGAACGGACGCCCAAGACTTCGCCCCATTGATTTCGCTCGACGCCTTCCTTCTGCTGTGCGGCTCTTGATCAGCTCCCGTTCAAATTCGGCAAGCCCACCAAGAACCGTCAGCATCAGGCGACCGTGAGGTGTCGTTGTGTCGGCCCAAGGGTCATGCAGTGAACTGATCGTCCCCCATTGAAGTGGTCCGCCCTGATGTATGGCTTTTGAGCCAGAAGGAGGACCACGATGCCGAAGAAGAGACACCAACCGGAAGAGATTGTCGCGAAGCTGCGCCAGGTGGAGGTGCTGACGTCGCAAGGACAGAGCGTTGCCGATGCGGTGCGCTCGATTGGAGTTACCGAGGTCACGTATTATCGGTGGCGGCAGGAGTACGGCGGGTTGAAGAGCGACCAGGTGAAGCGCCTGAAGGCTCTTGAGACCGAGAACGGGCAGCTGCGCCGGGCGATCTCCGACCTGACGCTGGACAAGCTGATCCTTCAGGAGGCTGCCCGGGGAAACTTCTAAGCCCCGCCCGCCGGCGTGCAGTGATCGACCATGTCCGGTCGGTGCTGCCGGTGTCCGAGCGTCGCGCTTGTGCGGCGCTCGGCCAGCATCGCTCAACACAACGCAAGGTGCCGCGGGGCCCTGAAGACGAGGAACGGCTGACGGCCGACATGATCGCGCTGGCTCGGCAGTATGGCCGCTACGGCTATCGCAAGATCGCGGAGTTCCTGCGCCGGGCGGGATGGCAGATCAACGACAAGCGCGTCGAGCGCCTGTGGCGGCGTGAAGGTCTAAAGGTCCCCGCCAAACAGCCCAAGCGTGGGCGCCTGTGGCTCACCGACGGGTCGTGCATCCGCCTGCGGGCGGAATACCGCAACCACGTCTGGTCCTACGACTTTGTCGAGGACCGAACCCATGACGGAAGGAAGTTCAGAATGCTCAACATCGTCGACGAGTTCACCCACGAGTGCCTGGCGATCCGGGTCTCGCGCAAACTGAAGTCGATCGATGTGATCGACGTCCTGTCCGATCTCTTCATCCTGCGCGGCGTACCCGGCTATGTCCGTTCTGACAATGGTCCGGAGTTCGTGGCCAAGGCCGTCCAGGATTGGATCACGGCCGTCGGTGCGAAAACCGCCTTCATCGCCCCGGGCAGTCCTTGGGAAAACGGCTACATCGAGAGCTTCAATGCGCGTCTGCGTGACGAACTCCTCGACGGAGAGATCTTCTACACGCTGCTTGAGGCCCAGATCATCATCGAGAGCTGGCGGCGCCATTACAATGGGGTTCGCCCGCATGCCTCGCTTGGTTATCGAGCCCCAGCACCGGAGGTGTTTGTGTCGAGCTTCGCCGCATGGCCGGCGGCGCAACCCCGGCCAGCTCCGCCAGCCACCGTCGCACTGGTGCCGAGACCGACCCTAAACTAACATTGCAACCGGACCACTCGATGGGGGCCGATCAGACATCGACAATGAGCATGCCGCCTTCGTCGCCACCGAGCATGTCATTGGCCTCGGCCATGATGCCGGCGATTTTGTTGTGCTCCTGGGTCCCTCCGGCTGTGGCAAGTCCACGCTGCTGAGGTTAATCACCGGGTTGACCGAGGACCATGACGGCGAGATCTACATCAATGGACGGCGCGAGGGCACTACAACCCGAGGATTTGTTAGATCGAATGCCGTCGCAGCTCCGCCGCAAATCAACCTAATCAAGGGTCAACTGACGCCGGATACCGGCGGAGCGCGGTTCGCCGTTGATGGGCTGACGCTGATGCTGCCCGCGACCATTTTTGATCAGGTGCCCACAGCTCCCCGCGCCGTCGAACTCGGCCTTAGACCGGAGAACGCGATCTCGGCGACCGCAGGGGAATCGCAGTCCCTTCTCAATGTCGCCTTTATTGAACCAACGGGAGCCGACCTCTATATCAACGGCACTTGGGCAGGTCAGGATGTGGTCGCGCGCGTTGATCACGCCACCCACGTTGGGGCCGGCGACAGGCTTCCACTTAGCTGGAAGCTCGACTCAGCTGTGGTATTCGACACAGCATCTGGCCACCGGATCGTCGGGTACAACTTCTGCGTGATCGATGACGACGCACGGGTTGCCCGCCGGCAGGTGCGGCCTGCGCTGGCCTGGATCGGCGATCCGGACTGGGCGCCGCATATCGCACCGCTCAGTTTCGCCGCGGAGTTCGCCGAGCTGAGGAAGC
>JAENWE010000425.1 GCA_016650185.1 Vicinamibacteria bacterium
ACGTAGCTTCTAAGGAGCCGCGCGGGCGACACCCTCACAAGGGCTGGCCCGGGGAGGCCGATCGCTTCCGCCTCGCTCAGGTCGCCCGTCCACGCGAACCCTGCTTCCCGGAACGAAGCCTGAATCGCTTCCGGCGGCGTCTCGCGAGCGAGCAGCTTGAAGAATGTGTTGCACGATTCACGAATGGCCCCCCGCAGATCGAGCATGCCGTGTCCCGACGGACGCCAGCATCCTGAAGTGCTTGGGCAGGTGAATCTGGGGGTGACCGCGCTCGGATGGGTCCTCGCCCAAGCGCGCACGAGGAACGGCTTCTGGAGCGAACCCACCGGGAGAGGCTTGTCCTCGGTGTGTCCGAGGGTTTGGACCCTCCCCTGGCTCAGAAACCATGCCGCAAAGTCGTCCGCAGGGGCAGAGCCGGTGAAGACCGCGCCGAGAAGACAGGCAGAAACGATCATCGACCGTCTCCGCATGGGGGGCTGTCTCTTTACTTTGCCGCGGGCGACGCCGCTCGGGGCGTCACCCCGAAGACCACCCGTTCCTGAAAACCGGCGGGAGTCACGCGTCGGTCGACCTCGATGGTGCGCACCGCGGGCATCCAGCCGACGAGTCCAAGCACGCGATCCGAGAACGGACGCACGCGATCAGGCGACGCCGGACCTTCGATACCCGCCCAGCGCTTGCCTTCCTCTCGCGCGGCGTTGAGATCGATCTTCGAAAAGCGAAGGGTGTCCTTGCTCCACGAGATGGCCGGCGCGGCCCGGAGATCGTCGGCGCTGGGTGCGATCCAGATGAAATCGCCTGAGCGCTTCAAGGCCAGCACGGGCAGGCTCGGACCCATGAGGTACTGCCGGGCCTCGCCGGTCGATGTCGGGGACGACGACGCAAGCCGCGCGCCTCGCCGGGTGAGAGTGGCGTCGAGCAGTGAAGCGAGGTCCGAGTCTTTGCCTTTGGGCCACGGTATCGCCAGCAGCCGAGCCCGCGACTTCGTGACCGCATAACCGAAACCCTCGATGGGCTGAGCGGAGAGAAGCGCCTTCCAAGCCTCGATCTCGGCGCCTTCGCTCGCCGCGCCGCCGCCCACCGGCAGAGCCACCTCGATGCTCGTGGCATAGCGGTCTTCCGCACTCGCCGCCTTCGACCCAGGCAGCGGGACGATCGCCAGTTGCGGGCGCAGGCTCGGCTCAGGGATAGGTTCCAACACGCCTCGCCGAAGCTCGGCCAGAAGCTGCGACGAATCGCCGATCCAGCCGCTCGCCACGGCATCTTTGGCCTCGAAGGTCGCTCCCCGATGTCCCGCGGCGGCGAGCGCGCCTTCGCGAACCTCCACCAGCCGGCCGCCTTCCATGCGGAGGGCGGCGCTGATCTTCCCCCGCGACTCCGAAGCGGTGGGGAGGGAGTCGAAGAGGAACTCGCGTTTGAAATACAGATCCTGCTGGAGCGCTTCCGTGTCGAGCTCGAGACTGGCCAGGCCATCGAGCCTCGGGGTAAAGCGCGCTCCCGCCTCGACCGCAGCGAGCGCGAGCTTCATGGCGCGCTCGGACGTCGCGACCATCAGCCGGCCGGAATCGCGCGACCAGACGAGGCCCATGCGCGTCTCTCCGTCAGCGCCTTCGTCGGCGGCCCCGGTACGGACGAGGTGATAAGTCCGGCCGTGGTCGATTCGCGAGACGCCCTCTTCGAAGATATCCGGCAATTCGGCCAGAGGCGTCTCCAGAACGAGGACCATTTCAAGATGGCCTACGTTGAGGATCGCGAGGGCCAAAGAGGTGGTCTGAAGGTCCACGAGGGTCTGAAAGGACAGTGCGGTCTCGCCGTGGAAGCGCGACCACTGGTCCTGCAGCTTGGCTCCCACCTGGCTCTGGCCGAAGCCAAGCGCGACACCGTCCCCTTCGGGGAGCGTGCCGTACAGTGCTTTCTTGAATCCGCCGCCGAGAGCTGCGTCAAAGGCGGGGACATCGGGGATGGCCAGCCGAACCAGGGCCTGGGGCAGCGGCAGACCGCTTGAAGCGGAGGCCGAAGCGGGCGCAGGCGGCGCGGTTTGGGACCAGGCCGACGCGGCCAGGCACAAAACGCCAAGGCTCAACAGAAAACGTGAGCGGCGATTCAACAGGGTCATCGTGGCCCCTCAGGTCTGGTCGGCTGGGGATCTTGCGCCCGCCTTGAAAGATCGGACTGAACAATCTGCGAGACGAGGCCGAAGGTCAGGTCGCGCGGCCGATAGAGAAGCGGACGACCGGCCACCACGCGATGCGAAATCACGGGAGGGTCTACTATGGCCTTCGCCAGTTCCCCGCGCAGATCCCGAGCCCCCTCCCAATGCCGATCGGCGAGCAGGTCGAGCGCGCCGCCCAGGGTCTGGCTGTCGCTGCCCGCGGCCGCGAGTCGCGCCAGATCGGCGAGGACCGCATTGACATCGGAGCCCTTGAACCGGCGGCGGCTGAGCTCTTGGGCCAGCCATTCCGGAGCGAGGGCTCCGCCTATGGTCCGCGCGGCGCGGGGCTCGGTGAGAAGCGAGCGGGCGGCACGCAGACGCAAGAGCGTCTCGTCCGCATAGACGTTGATGAAGTCCACGTCCTGCACATCGCGGAGGGCGCGGATGGCGAGGAAGGTGACCTGTGGAGCCAAGGCGGTGGGCCGCCGCAAGGCCGCCCGCGCCGAGAGGATATCGAGCGAGTGGTCTTTAAGCCGCGTCTCGAGGCGTTCGGCGAGGCTCTCCGGATCGTCGCGCCAGAAGCGAAGAGCCGCCTTCCACACCTCGGGACCGCCGCCGGTGGGGTCGATGTTGCGGCGCCAGATGTCGAAGGCCTGGATCTCCTCGGCCCTTTGGAACAACGCCTTCGACCTTGCCTCGACCAGGTAAAGCGCCGCCTCGCGATTCATCCCGACATCGTGGAGCCAGCCCGCATGCTTCTGCACCGCAAGGAACGACGGCCAGAAAGGTTGCGCCTCCTGGATCCAGGGTGCGGCTAATTCCTTGGCCTGATTCACGAGCAGCGTGACGATCTCGCTCTGGCGATAGGCCGGAATGTCGCCACGCCGGTAGGCGCGGCGGAGCTTTTCCGCAATTCCCGCTCGCTCGCTCGCACTGCCGACTTCAAACCGGAAACCCCAGAAGTCGAGACCACCCGGGTCGTTTTCGATCTGGTCCTCGAGCCAGGTCACCACATCGTTCTGAATGAGTCCGGACCTCTTTGCCGCCACGAAGGGCGCGCGAAGGGCGCGCACCGCGAGGACGTTCGGATTCGGGGGGGGCGTCCACTCATCATTGCCTTCGCCGTAGCCCACGGTGGCCTCGTCTCCCGAAAAGCCTTCTTCCTCTGCATGTTCCAGTTCGGGGGCTATCACTCCAAGGTTCAGGGGCGTCGGATCTCCGGTTGCGGCCAGAGCGGTTCGGAACAACGAGGTGGCCAGGTCATCCTCGCCGCGCGCGAGACGAATGCGAATCGACAGAAGAAGGCGGGCGCGCGAATCACCCACCCTCTCCGGGAATGCGTCGACCAGCGACGTGTTGGGAAGGGCGCCGATGGCTTCGATCACCCGAGCCCTGTCGTTTCCGGGCACGGTGGCGGCCCACGCCGAAGCCACCGGCCAGAAATCGCCCAGGCGGTGCAGGCCGGCCACGGGCAACGGGGCCGCCTCATTGGCCCACAGTTCGTTCAGCCACACTCGAAGTTCGGGGGCCTTCAAAGCGCCGGCTTTCTCACTCCACCTTGAGGCGAGGGCGGCCCGGAAGCCGACCCTGTCGTCGGTGGTGAATCGGCGCCCCGCCTCGACGCCCTGGCTGTCATAGATCGCGGCGAGGAGTTCGGGAAGGACGGGCTTCTCAGGATCGAACATGGAAAGCGGCGATGGCAGACCCAGATCCTCGGCCATCATTGCGAACGTGCGCAGGCCGTCTTCGCTCATCGTCCTCTGATCGATAGTCAGCCGTCGTTGGAGCGCCGCGGTGGCCTCGGCGGTGCGCCCGGCATCGACCAGCAGCTTCAGCCGGAACCGAAGAAGCTCGGGGTCGCTGGTTCGGAGGCCGAACCGGTCGATCTGAGCCAGCGCCGCGGCGGGGCCCTGCAAGGCGAGAGCGAGACGCGCGGTCAGAAGCCCTCGCTCGGCCCCGGCGCCCGCTTCGGGCCATTCAGCTGGAACTTCGATGGCCGAGGGATCGTTTGCGCGATAGCGGGCGTAGGTCTGAAGCGCATACCAGGCGAGACCGGGGCGCTCGCCCCAAAGAGCGCCCGGGAAACGAAGCGCGTCGATGCCCCGGCCGGCAAGGCGATCGTCCCCGGTTTCGATCACCTCGCCCATGACGTTGGTGCGCGGCTTGAACATCGGCCAGGTGAACTTCTGATCGTCGCCGAGAATGTCGCCGAGCACGCTTGGACCCAGCAGGCGCTGGGCCAACGGGCTCAGGCCCCCGGCTCCCGGTGTCGAGGTATCGCCGAGGAACTGGCCGAGCGAGACCGAGGTCTCATTGAGGGTCGCGCGGCGGACGGAAAGAACCGGATCCTCCAAGACCGGCGGCGCGGTGACCACGACAGGCGATGCCGGAACGAACGGCCGCTCACGGAACGAAAGCCAGGTGGCCCGGGAAAGGGGACGCAATTCGGCCAACAGCGGCGTGGTTTCCCAGCCGCGCGCGGCCACGACTGAGAACCGTGTCCAGAGCCGGCGGTCTTCGAACACATCGGAAAGCTCCTGCACGAGGTCGGGTTTGGACCTCAGACCGCGAGCGAACGTCTCCATGGCCGGCGACGGGTCGAGCCAGGCGGTCCAGGGCTCGCGCTTGCCTTCCTGGTTAATCACGGCCGTGCCCCGCACCCGCCCGATCAGCGATGCGAAACGCGGGCGCAGGAACGCAGCCAGCTCGTTGGCGCGATCGAAGCGAACCAGATGCGCGGTCCAAAGGGCGTCTAAGTCGGGCGCCCGCAAACGAAGCTCGGTCTCCCCCCCACCGCTCTTCGGCGCGGTGGCCACCACCAGATCCGACACGTCGTCGAGGAAATCGGCAGGCATCAAGGCCGTCCAGGGACCGGTGAGCTGTCGGGCGAAACGCTGAGCCACCCGGAAGCGAAGCGCCGGCTCGAGCCGCGCGTTCTGAATGAACGTCCACCACTGGTTGAGGAACACGTCGTCCACCCGGGCCGAGGGGAAGAGCTTCTCCATGAGCCAGAGCAGAACCTGCTCGCGATTTTCGAGACGTCCGTACTGGCCGAGGACATTGGCCGCAACCGAGACCCTCTCTTCGTCGTCTGCTCCCGCCACCAGGAGCGGCATGAAGGCGTGGTTGAGCACGGCAAGCTGGAACTGTTCCTCGACCGACAGTCCCGTCGCGGCCTCGATGTCGGTGGGTTTGCCCATGGGGGAGAGAAGGCGCCAGGCGAGCTGAGGCTCTCCGTTCCTCCACAGACGACGGGCCGCATCCGCCCGACGGCTCTCCATTTCCAGAGGCTCAGGATCTGTCTCTTCGAACGCGGCGAGCGCCGCCTGTTCGACGGCGAGGGCCTTCGTCACATCATGGCCGCGAATGTAGAGCGCGCTGCGTTTTCCCGCCACCGTTGGATCCGCCGGGCGCTGGACGTTCCAGCCATCAAGAAAGTCCGCGGCCTCGACGAAGCGCTGGTCGCGCTCCATGAGTTCGACGGCTTCATCCCAAAGTTGCTGTCGCTCGGGGCGAACCGAGGCGGCGATGCGGGCCATTTCGATCCCGCCGGCCAGGTTGTCGGTTGCCACCCTCAGCTCGCGAGTCGCCACCGCCCAGCGCACATCGCGGGGTGAGCGCTCCTGCTGCTTCTCGAAAAACGACACCAGAACTTCGGGCTTTCCGCTCCTGCGCGCGGCCCATGCGGCCTCCTTGAGCCAATCGCGCTGGGTATTGCGATTGAGGGCTTCGATCCAAACCGACACCGAGGTGGGATACGCCTTCTCGATCGCGGCGGCCCGGGCCACTTCGGCGAACACCGTCGCGCGCAGTTCCGGTTTGAACTTCGGCGCTTCTGCGTTCGCCAGGGCCACGGCCGCGAA
>JAENWE010000426.1 GCA_016650185.1 Vicinamibacteria bacterium
GCTCAAGGGCAAGGACGTGGACGTGCGCGGCGCCGTGGTCAAGTGGAACCCCGACATACTGGGTCGCAACTGGGTGCACTTGCGCGATGGCTCAGGATCGCCCGAAAGGCAGGACAACGACCTCACCGTGACCACCAGCGACGTCGTGGCCAAGGGCGATATCGTGATCGTGCGCGGCAAGGTGGCTCTTGATAGGGATTTCACCGCGGGTTATGCCTACCCGGTCATCATCGAAGATGCCAAGGTGGTGAAGTAGGCCCAAGGGTTCGCCGGTCAAGGCTTTGAAGAACGGCCGGGCGTTTCACCATGGCCCTACATGGAGATCGAACCCTCGCGGAAGTCGGTCCGGTCGAGCCAGACATTGATCAACACCGGCCGCCCGCCGGCCGCGAGTGAACGGGCGCGGCTCAGGCTTTGCTCCACGTCCTCGGCGCGCCTGACCTCGATGCCTTCCGCGCCAAAACCGCGAGCCACTTCGTGATACGCGGTGCGAGCCAGCACCGTGCCCACGTCGTCGTGAAGCATCTTGATCTGTTCGCGCGCGATCTGCGTCCAGCCCGCGTCGTTGCCCACGACCGCGATCACCGGGACGCCGTGCCTCACTAACGTATCGAACTCCGCGAGTCCGTAACCGCTCGCCCCGTCGCCCCACAAGAGCCACACTTCAGAACCCGGACGTGCCAGCGAGGCGCCGAGCGCGAAGCCCGCGCCCACGCCGAGGGTGCCGAAGACCCCGGGGTCGAGCCAGCTGAGCGGTCCGCGGGGTCTCAGGATGTAGGAGGCGGTGGCCACGAAATCGCCGCCGTCGGCCACGAAGATGGCCGCATCGCCGGCGATGCGATCAAGCGCGCGGAACAACGCGACCGGATTGACGTGCTCGCCCGGGCCCCCGGACGAACCCTGGGCCTGGGCATCGATTCCGGTCTCACGAGCCTGGTCGCGCTCGCGCAAGGCGCTGATCCAGCCAAGGCGCCGCGCGCGATCGCCCGCGCTCTCCCCGAGCTGTTCGATGAACAGACCGGAGTCGCCGACCGCCGCCAGGGTCGGCGTGCGGTTGAGCCGCGCCTCTTTGGCGCTTCGGTTCGCGGCGATGAGCGTGGCCGAGCGCTTCACGTGCCGTCCATAGTCGAGACGGAAGTCGCAGGGCACGCCGGCCAGCACTACGCAGTCGGACTCGCGCAGGGCCTTGCGCCGCTCATGCCTCATCTGAAGCGGATGGTCCCGCCCCAAAAGGCCGCGGGCCATGCCCGAGAGGTACACGGGAACGCCGAGCCGGGCCACCGCGGCCGCGAGGCGAGGGGCATTGGTCGCCTGGGCCAGTGACTGGCTGCCGATGACCATCAGAGGCCGCTCGGCTCTGCATACCGCCTCGGCCGCCCGGGCGGTCGCGCGGGCCGGCGCGCTGGGGAGGGCCACCTCGCGCACGCTGGAGACGAACGCTTCGCCGGCGCCCGAGAAGAGACGAGCGGCGTGGCGGTTGAGATAGAAGCGCAGGAGGCGGTCCGCGATGGACGTCCCCTTGCCCGCCGCGTCTTCATACCACTGCCGAATCGTCGCTTCTTCGTAGAGCAGATCGACCGGGCACTCTATGAACACCGGCCCCGGCACTCCCTCGCGGGCCACCGCGAGAGCTTCGGTGAGGGCTGAACCCAGCTCGGCCACGCGCCGCACCTGCTTCACCAGCTTCACATGCGGAGCGATGAGTGGCCGCTGGTCGATGTCCTGCAGCGCACCGCGACCCTGCAAGGCGGTGGGCGCCGCGCCGCCGATCAGAAGCACCGGCGACTGCGCGAGCTGCGCGTTCTTGAGGGCGGTGATGGTGTTGGTCAGGCCAGGCCCGGCGGTGACCGCGGCCACGCCCGGAGTGCCGGTGAGACGCGCGGTGGCATCGGCGGCGAACACCGCGGTGGCCTCGTCGCGGGTGTCCACGACGCGGATGCCGCGCGCCTTGGCCGCCACCAGGATGGGCGAGATATGACCGCCGCACAGGGTAAAGAGGATTGGGATGCCGTGGGCCTGCAGGACCGCCGCGATTCGGTCGCCCCCGTTCCCGGTTCCGTTCACCGATGTCATTCGGACGCCCTTCCCGCATTCTGGACGGTCGAGCCGGTTTCGATCAGAGCGCGATAGTCGATTTTGCCGATGCGGGTCTTCGGCAGATCGGCTCGAAACTCAATGTCGCGCGGGCACGACCACTTGATGAGTCGCTCGCGGCAGTGGGCGATCAGCGCCGCTTCCGTTTCGGGTTTCGCCAGCGCCGGGTCATGCAGGACGACGAAGGCCTTCACCCGCTCCACCTGCGCCTCGTCTGGCATCCCCACCACGCAGGCTTCGGAAACCAGAGGATGCTGGTAGAGCACCGCCTCGACCTGGGCCGGGTAGACATTGAAGCCCGAGGACTTGATCATCCGTTTGAGCCTGGCCGTGAAGTAGAAGAAGCCGTCTTCATCCATTTTCCCGAGGTCGCCGGTGTGGAGCCAGGTGAGACCGTCTTCGTGCACGCGGAGGGCCTGCGCCGTGGCCTCGGGATCGTCGAGGTAGCCGGTCATGACCGTCGGGCCCGAGACGCAGATCTCACCTTCCTCGCTGACGGCGGTGCGAGTGGTGTCGTTGTTCACGCAGATCATGGCCCGCATATCGGGAAAGGGCACGCCGATGGAGCCTTCACGATACTCGCCCAGCGGAGTGGCCATGACGGCGGAGACCGCCTCCGTGAGTCCGTAGCCTTCGAGCAGCCGCACCGTGCCGCCGCGGTCCTTGACCAGTTTCTCAAATCGGTCCTTCACCGGCCGGGGGAGAGTGTCGGCGCCGCAGAAGCAGGCACGCAGGCAGGAGAGGTCGGTGGCGGCGAAGGTTTTGTCCTTCGCGAGCGCTTCGTACAGCGTGGGCACTCCCACCAGAACGGTCGGCCGCTTGCGGCGCACCAGCTTCGCCACTTCAAGGGCGCTGAACGAAGGCACCAGAATGCAGCGGCCTCCGGCCATGAGCACGGCATTCAAGCAGACCCCGAGTCCGAACCCGTGGAAGATCGGCATGATGGCGAGCATGGCGTCGTGGTCACGGATTCCGCCCCATGCGGCCACCTGCAGGCTCTCGGCGATGAAGTTGCGATTCGACAGCAGGATGCCCTTGGGCTGTCCGGTGGTGCCGCCCGAAAAGAGAATGGCGGCCACGTCCTTCGTGCTCCCCCCGGTCGGGAGCAGTGGTGAGGTCTTCTTTCGGCCGGCCTGCATCAAATCGGACCAGTAGCGGACGCGCCGGTCCGCCGGGACGGTCGCGATCTTGCGGCCCTTGGCGAGCCAGAACCCGACCTTCTTGAGGGGAGAGAGATAGTCCGGGAGGCGCGCGATCAGGATGGTCTCGATCGGCCTTTTGGGCCTCGCCGCGTTCAAGGCCCCATAGAGGGCGTCAAGGGTGAGGGCGATGCGCGCGCCGCTGAGATCGAGGTAGTGAGTGATCTCCGGAGCCGTGGATAGCGGATGAATGAGGGCGGGCACGGCGCCCAGACGGTTCGCGGCATAGAAGGCGATGACGCTCTGCGGGCAGGTCGGCATCGAGATAAGGATGCGATCACCCCTCTTCAGCCCGAGCGCGGCCAGGGCCGTCGCCAGGCGGTCAATTGACGCGATCAGCTCTCGATAGGTCGACGTCGTTCCCAGGAAGTCCCAGGCGATTGCGTCCAAGGCGCGACCCGCGGTCGCGGCGATGGCTTCGTAGAGTGTAGTCGCCTTGTAGTCGAGGCTCTTTGGCACATCCCCATAGAACCGCAGCCAGGGTGAAGGGCCAGGCAGACTACTCACGCGCGTCTCCGCTGAACAGGAATGCGACAGCCGGGCCTCACCGCTTGAATCGGCAGGGGTGGCCCAAAGCCTCTAGGTTGCGGCCGCCTCACGGTCTGGAGGCGGTTCGGGTTCTGGCCGGTTGCGCGTGGGCTCTGAGGCGCGGCCCGCGCGCGAGGGTCTCGAGGGTGATCGACTCGAACGTGCTGCGCACCATCTCGTCGAGCTCCGCCAGGAGCGGGCTGAGGCGCCCCAAGGCCCAGGCGCCGCGGACGTCGCGCAGAGTCCGCGTCTCGGGCGGTTCGAAGACCTGAATGACCTCGAGCAGCGATATCTGCGAGGGGGGCCGGGTGAGACGGTAGCCCCCGCCGACGCCCCGCGTCCCCTCGGCGATGCCGGCGCGCACCAGTTGTTGCACGACCTTGGCGAGCGCGGTCTCGGGGATTCCATTCCGCGCGGCCACGCGTGACACGCTGACCTGCTCATCCTCGGTCGCCGCCATCTCGAGGGTGGCGGCGAGGGCAGCCTGGGTGCTGCGGCTGAGCTTCACCCTCGGCCCCCGGTGCTTTGAGGCTCCATGGTCTCGAGGTCGCGCCTTTCCACCCTGATACGGGCCGCGGCCAGGTCGAGGTCAAGGCAAAGGCGCTCGGCCGGACGAAACCCTTCGTGATGAAAAAAGGCGATGAGATCGATGTTCTCCCAGGGAGCCTCGGTCTGGAGGTGCTGAATGCCCAACCCGAGCAGGTTGGTTCCGAGTTGCGAGATCAGCGCCCCGCCGACATGGCGTCCCCGGAGTTCCGGACTCACGCCCATCGTATCGAGGACCGCAGTGGGCTCCATCATGCCGAATTCACCATAGTACACACGCGCGAGCAGGAAGCCCGCGAAGACGCCGTCGATCTCGGCGGCGAGGGAGACCTCGATGCCGGTATCCGACAGGGCCTGCTTCAGCTTGAGCTTGAAGTACTCGTCGCGGCGTCGGCCGATCGATCGGGCATCGAGGGCGATGACCGCCTCGAGATCCTGGGGCCTGAGCCGCCGCACCGTCACTGCACGATCCGCTGTTTCCGGGTTCATGGTCCCTCCTCAAGATCAAGCCATCAACTGCCCGCCGTCCACCCGCAGAACCTGGCCGGTGACGTGACGGCTCATTTCACTGCACAGGAACAAGACCGCGTTCGCCACGTCTTCGGGCTGGCCGAGACGATGCAGCGGGGTCTCGGCCCGGGCGCGTTCGCGAAACTCCTCCGGCACTTTGGCGGTGAGCGGAGTTTCGATCCAGCCCGGCGCCACGCAGTTCACCCGGATGCCGAAGCCGCCGAGTTCGAGCGCCGCCGTTTTGGCCAGTCCGATCAGGCCCGCCTTGCTCGCGACGTAGTTCGCCTGGCCGAACTTTCCGCGCTGCCCATTGATCGATGAGACGAGCGCCACGGTTCCGCCGCCGGCCCGTCGCATCACCGGTGCGCACAGCCGCAGCAGATGAAAGGCCGCATCGAGGTTGACCTTGAGAACTTCGGACCATTGCTCCGGGCTCATCTTCCACAACACCGAGTCCCGCGCGATGCCGGCGCAGTGAACCAGGATATCGATCCGCCCATGCCGCCGGTCGACCTCGGCGATGAGTGTCTCGATTTGCGTTCGCTCCCCCAGATCTGTGGGCAGAGAGGCGGCGCCATCCGGAAGGGGAGCGCCGGGCCGATCGGCGCTCACCACCGAAGCCCCGGCGGCCTGGAACAAGGCGACGATCGCGGCGCCGATGGCCCCACCGCCGCCCGTCACCAGAGCGAGCTTGCCGGCGAGGGGGGAGGGGTGAAGGCTCATGCCATACCCGCCGCGAAGGACAGGCCCTTGCGCGCCAGTTTGCGCGCGCGGAAGGCTCCCCACAGCGCCGCGCCGATGGCGCCCGCGACCGCCGACCGATCGTGCGAGCGGATTTCGATCGCTGCTTTCTGGTCCGCGGCGGCCTCGCGCAGAGCCGCGAGCAGTCCCGCATCGGCGGCGAGACCGCCGGTGACCAGGGCCACGCCCTTGGCCCCCGCGGACGTGAGCAGCCGCAGATAGCGTCCGGCCATCGACTGGTGGATGCCCTTGAGGATGTTGGGGATCGTGATCCCGCGCGAGACCATGTTGATGACATCGGTCTCCGCGAGCACCGCACAGATCGATGAGCACGGCTCCGGCTTGTCGGATTGGAGCGAGAGCCCGCCTATCTCCTCAAGGGTCACCCCAAGGTAGCGAGCGATGTTCTCGAGGAACTGGCCCGAACCCGAGGCGCACTGGCTGGTCATGCGATGGCCCATCACCTTGGCGCGGTCGTCGATCAAGATGGCGCGAGCGTGCAGGGCGCCGATGTCGATCACCGCTCGGGCCTCTGGATCCAGGAACAGGCCCCCCCGCGCGTGGGCGGTCATCCCGTAGAAGTGTCCGGTGCGGAACGTGATCGCTTCGCCCTCTCCCGTGGTGGCGATGTAGCCGAAGTCTTCCCGCCGAAGGCCGGATTCGGCGAGAGCCCGATCAAAGGCGCCCCCTGCTACCTGCACCGGATTGCGCCGCCGGATACGCTCGCTGATGCAGGAAAGAAGGGTGGCGTCTCCGTCGCGGTCCGAGAGCAACGCGACCTTCACCGCCGCCGACCCCACGTCGATGCCCGCACACAGCATGTCGCTCATGGTCTGTCCCTCAATGCGCCTGGGGCGCGACTTCGCGCAAGGCGAAAAGCGCCGCCCCGAGAGCGCCGGTGTAAATCGAATCCGGGGAAATGTTGATTGTGACCTCGCCGTAGTTTTCCTGAACCAGCTTCTGGAGCGAGCCCACCGCGGCGGGGTTCTTGGCCACGCCGCCGGTGAAGGTGAACTCGTCCTTCACTCCGCCAGAGCGGGCCAGAAGCGACATGGCGCGGAGGATGATGGCGCGGTGCAGTCCGGCCAGGATGTCTTCCCGCTTGTCGCCGAGGGAGAGACGCTCGCGCAGTTCGGCGCCCGCGAAGACGGTGCAGGTGGAGTTGATACGCACCGTGCGTTTGGAGTTGCAGGCGAGCGGCCCGAGCTCGTGCAGGCCGAGGTTCATTTCGTCGGCGATGTAGCCGAGGTAACGGCCGCAGCCCGCCGCGCATCGGTCGTTCATCTGGAACGAGGTGACGACTCCCTGGTCGTCGACCTGAATCGCCTTGGTGTCCTGACCGCCGATGTCGAGCACGGTTCTGGTCCCGCCGAACATGGCGAAAGCACCCCGTCCATGACAGAGGATCTCCGAGCGAATCTGGCTCTTGGGGAAGGGCAGGCGGGCCCGGCCGTAACCCGTGCCCACGCTCGAGGTCTGCTCGAGGGGAATGTCCACCACCGCGCGCACGGACTGCGCGAGCTCCGGCGGCGCGCCTTCCAGCTCGGCCACGGTCTTGAGCGCATGATCCTCGAAGCGCCCCGCGACTTCGGCGGCGTTTTCGACTTCGAGCACCGCGGTGTCGAAAAATCCGGCCAGCACATCGAACGGGAGGTTCCGCTTGGGGGCTTCCTTCTCGGCCAGTCGCAGATAGCGGCTGCCGGCCAGATCTCGGAAGAAGTCGCTCTTCCGGGTCGCGCCCCGGCGATAGAGCGCCGGCGTTTCCTCCTCCATGCGCGAGAGCAACTCGGAAGCGCCGGAGAGAAGGGCCGGGCTCGCGCTGCGCGCCCGGGCGATCCGCTCGATGACCCTCCGCAGCACACGCACCTGAGCGAGATACTGCTGCATGCGGATACCGCGTTCGAGATCTTCGAGCAGCGGCGTTTGAACCGCTTCGGTCACGCCGCGGGACTGGAGCTCGGCGGCCACCAGGGAGAAACGCGCGTTGATGAGGGCCTCGCTGAGCGCCACCTGGCAGGCCACGTCGTAGTTGCTGCGGCTGTTGGTGATGCCGCGGCCCATCACCTGCCCGTCCAGGCCCATGACCACCGCCTTGGTGGTGGTGGAGCCGAGGTCGATGCCGATGGCGCACTTCATGACGCGGCCCCCGAGGCCTTCTTCTGTTCCAGCATCTGGAAGTACGACTCCAGCCGGTTCTTGATGTTGGCGGCGGAGAAATAGCGCGGATCCACCAGATCGCTCTCGATGAAGCCGCCGGGTTTGCCCACCCGCCCCTCCACTTCGCGCAGCATGTGGAGCTGGCCCGCGCTGAAGGAGTTGCAACTCTTCACCGAGTTGATCAGGAAGCCGTCGGCGGAGTACTCCTTCACGTAACGGGAGATCATGTCGACCCGACTGGGCAGGTTGAGATTGGTGTAGCAGCCGAGGCAGTAGTCGGCGAGAGTCTCGATCGGGTGGGTTGGATCGTGGCGGAAGCCGAGGTCGTAGACGCCGCCCACCTTGGTGTAGGTCGAGGCCACGACCACCGCGCCCTCGTCCACGAACATCTTCCAGAACTGGCGGAAACTCGTCCAGTTGGGAGGTCCCTCCACCACGATGCGGTACTTCTCCTCCGTCATCTCGCCTTCCGGCGTCACCGGCCCCGCTCCGGCCTTGATCCGCTCCTCGATCTCCGCGCGCAGTTCCTCATAGTAGAGAACCGCGTCCTGCGTGCCTCGGAAGGCGGTGAAGATGGGGCCGATATAATAGACGCCGCCAAAGTAGGCGTCGATGGGCGAGGGCCGGCGCTTGGCCGATTGAAGCACCCACACGAGATTGTCCTCGGCCTTCGCCGACCGGGTCAGGATCTCCTTGAGCCGGTCTTCGTCGTAGGCCTTGCCGCTGATCTTCTCGAGCGCTGGAATCAGTTTCTTCTTGATCTGCTCGACCACGTACTGACGCATGGAGTCGGTGATCTTCCCGTCGCCCTGGTAGGGCACATGGAGCATGACCACCGGGGCCTGGTATTCCTCGCGCAGCA
>JAENWE010000427.1 GCA_016650185.1 Vicinamibacteria bacterium
CAGCAAGGCGCTCGACGTGGACGTGACCATGGCCCTCTACTCGCCTCGTTTCGAGCGCCCGATGCAGGACGAGCAATGGCTGATGCGCCTCGATCCCGACGCCCCTGGCTTCGTGGAGGCGCTCACCGGTCTGCTGGGCGAGGCCGCGCTGTCGCCGGAGCAGGTCGCCTACTATCGCGAGTGCCTGCGCGAGAAGACCACCGCCAACCTGCCCGATTCGGACCGCGTGATCCGGGCGGACGACTTCTTCCCGGAGAAGGCTTGGCGCGTGCTCGCGGCCAGCGGCTACATCGGTGCTGACCCCTACACAGGCCTGCCCGGCGTGACCCGGCTCTCCGAGGATACCTATGCCGTCACCACGCAGCTTGCCGCACGCGGCGCTGGGCTGGTGGCGCGTTTCGTTTTTCGCTTCCTGGCCCCGCTCGCGCAGATGCGCCTGATCTTCAGTCCGCTGCTCGATCGCTTCATCGCCGGCGAGGATTACCGCCGCCGCGCGGTCAAGGTCTCCGACTCCGGGCGCATCCGCAACGAGCTCCAGACGCTGTGCTCGCAGGCACTCGAGTATCGCGACGATACGATCCGCGTCCACTTCGATCGCATCGAGCCCGACGTGATGCCTTTGGCCAAGCAGAAGGTCGTGCGGGAGGTACTCACCTGGTACAAGCAGCACCATCCCGTCTGGTTCTCCTGGCTCGAGATCGCCTGAGGGCGGCCCCGGAGACCACCCACGGGGCCCCGGGGCGTTGCTTCTCGGTTCTGTCCCTGGAGGGCGCGAGCGAACCTACCAAAGGGCCTCAGCAACCGCGATGACACCTTTCTTGGTGGGCTTGAGCCGCGGTTCGGGAGCCTCTCCCGGTTCCAGCTTCTTGCCCTTCACCGTGAGTTCATTGAAGACCTTCTTGACCGGAAATACGCCGCGAGCTTTCAGTCCGGCGAGAATCTTGTCGCCCTCGTTGTCCACCGTGCCGGCCAGGATCACCTCGCCGTTGGTGACCAGGATGTGGATTCCGTACTCACCCGCGGGGTTGAAGCCAGGGAAGTACGGATTCCCGTCGCTGAGTGGTCCAAAATTGCCGAACCGTCCACGACCGCCGAAGCCCACTCCGTTTGCGAGAGCCATGTCGGTGGCGGTGCCGTAGCGGGAGAGAAATGTGTCCCGATAGATGGTCAGATAGACCTTTGCTCGGATCTCATCGTCCAGAATCCCCCAGTCGAGGTCCTCGATCCGGTTCACGACCCGCTTCACACCCGGCACCTTGAGGGCAGCGTCCTCGGCTTCTTCCTTGAGCGCGTCTCGGAACACGAAACCGCTCAATTCCACGGTCCCGTTTGGATCCACCTGGTACTGCAGAAGGTCGAAGACCCCGTAGTAGGAAAGACGTTCCAGCTTTTCCCTCACGGCTTTTGCGACTTCCGGCTCCGTCGACGCTTCCTTCTTGGGTGCGGCCTCCACAGCGGTCACGAAGGTGAAGGCGGCGACGGAAAACATTGCGATTCTCTTGAGCTTCATTTGACTCCTCCTGATGACGGGGTTAAGCGACCGTCATCAGGAGGAGCAAGCTCCGTGCCAGCAGAGCCTGAAGGCGAGCTGAAGGGCTCGCCAGGCATCGGCCTCAGAAGGAAACGCGAGCGCCGAGCTGGATACGTCTCATGTTTCCCGCCGACCGGATCTTCCCGAAGGTCGCGGGCGCGCCCAGGTTGGTACCGGGGTTGGACAGGTTGACGATGTTGAAGACGTTGGTCGCCTCGGCCCGGAACTGGAGCTTGGTCCGGCCCCTCAGGTCGAAGTCCCGGAACAGACCCATGTCGACGTTGCGAGTGCCCGGACTGTCGATGATGCTCCGTCCCGAGTTTCCGTTGGTTCCATTGGCGGGAAGGGCGAAGGCGCTCGTGTTGAACCAGCCTTCGATCAGCTCCGCCTGAGGCCGCCCGTGGTCGAGCTCCGGGTTGCCGACCAGGTCCGCACGATCGGTGGTGATGCCATCGAAATTCCGGTCCTGGCCCGAGGTGATGGTGAGCGGAGTGCCGGTCTGCAGAGTCACGATGGTCGAGAGCGTCCAACCCTGGGCGAGCTTCCGAAGGGCCGATCGCGCGTCCTTGAAGTAGTCGATCTTCCAGACCGCCGAGAGAACGAAGCTGCGGCGAATGTCGTTCGAGGTCCGGCCGCGCTCCGCGGCGAGGTCGAGCGAGCTTTGCACCGTCGGAAGACCGTTGCCCTGGAAGTTGACGTCCTCGTAGCCTCGGCCGAAGGAGTAGTACGCCTTGCCGGAGAGATGGGCGCCCCGTCGCTCGGCGCTCATTTGAATGCCGTTGTAGTCGCTGCTGAAGATCGAGGAAAGGACGTTTGCCGCGGCGATGGTGCCCGGGAGATAGGGACGCCGGGTATTTCGGTTGGCGGCGGTGGCCCCAGGTCCGATGACCGGGTAGTTGTCGTCCACGGCGGCGGCAAGGTTCCGCGCGAACGCTCCCACGTAGGAGGCGGTGACGCTGATGTCACGGCCGATCTGCCGTTCCACGCTGACGTTGACCTGATAGGTCTTGGGCCACACGAAGTCCAGGGACGGACCGAAGACTTGAGCCGGCAGGGTGAATCGCGGAGACGCCGGGTTGTACTCGAACGGATACGGGCTGACGCCCCCGGGGAGGTTTCGATAGGGGTCCGACAGGGTGAACACCGTTGGGAACGACTGGCGGACGGTGAAGGGCTGGTTGTCCGCCGTCGTATTCCACTCGTTGCCGGTGATGCTTCCGTAGAAGATAGTTGTCGAGGAGCGTGTTGTGGACGATCTTCTCGTACGAGAGATCCGCGCCGAACCGAGCACGCGCCAAGTGATCAACCTGCCCGAGAACTATCTCGGCGTCGCGTCCCGGGTGGCGACACTGGCCTTTCAGATGGGCGTCCTCGACGACCGCGCCTTCGTGGACTCCTTGCTGGACCGCGCCGCCCTTCCGTTCACGAAGGGCGCCCTTTACGCCGACGACGCTGGAACCAGCGGACGATTCGACCGCTACTCGAACGAATATGCGCGGTACGTCTACGAGGCCGCCGAGACGGTGGGTCGAGAGGACATCCTCAAAGCGCTTCGTCCCTCCCTTACCGCCCAGATGGCGCTGTGGTGGGACCTCGTCTCACCCGACGGGTACGGGTATCCCTGGGGACGCAGCCTCGGCGTTGTGAGTTATCTCGACACTCTGGAGATCGTTGCTTTTCTGGGCGGCCATCCGGAATTCCGACCTGCGTCGATTCGCGACCTCGTGAGCGAGTACCGGCTCGCGTGGCTCTGGCTCTCGCAGGACTATCGGCCTGACACCCACATGCTCTCGGTTCTCGTTCCGGGCCGCGGGAACTACTCCTACATCTCGAAAGATCGCGAGTGGCAGCAGACCGTGGGCTTTTTCGGCAAGGCCCTGATGGCCGAGGACACACTCATGAAGTCTCTGCTCGCCGAGGGGATCGAGTCCTTTCCGGAAAGGCCCGATCTCAAGAAGGTGGCGCGATTCGAGTTCTTCCGGCGTGGTGATCGACCCGCGGGCGTGTGGCTGGTGCGCGACGGGCTTCTGCGGTTTGCCCTTCCCATCACCACCGGCACGAAACCGGGAGTCGCGGACTATCTGCCCGCTCCCCATGGCCTGCCTGGGTTCGCGGTCCCCGTGGAGCAGATGTCTCCGGCCGGGGCTTCCTACTATGAGATGGCCGATGGCCGCACCCTGGTAGCCGCGGACGGCGCGGACGAGATTGTCCCTTCTCCCGATGGCCGCTCGCTGCGCGCAACCTGGCGGCGGTTCGTGGTCAAGGGCGGGAAGACTGGAGAGTGGGTCGAACCCGGATTCGAAGTCAGCATGAACTGGAAGATCGAGGACTCGACTCTTACCCGCACGGAAACCCTCGTCCCCAATCGAGGCGTCACGATTCAACGCCTTTCATGGAACCTGCCCGTGATGGTGACATCAACGCCTGTTGTGCCCGGGGGCGCGGCCACACCGATTCGCCTGCACACCCGCGAGGCGTCTCTCGAGGTGAGGTCAGGTGGCGATCTTCACCTCGCTCCCTCCATCCAGGAGTTTGGCGACGAGCCTCTCGGACGCGGCGCCCGCGGGCCCATCCCCACCCACCTCTCTTTCGAGACCACGGACATCCAGCTTCAGGCGGGCCATCCCCGAAGCTGGGAGATCGCGCTCACCCTGACCGCCCCCATACCCAAGGACTGAGAAACGATGACCAATACCACCAGCGACAACCCCATCACCCATCGGTCGTGGAACTGGGCCACGATCCCTCAAGGGAAGTTGGCGGAGGGAGTGGTGCGGCAGATGATCTACGGCGAGAAGCTGATGATCTGTCGCCTGACCTTCGCGGCGGGGACCGTCACCACCGCGCACGATCACGTCCATGAGCAGATGACCATGGTCGAGAAGGGCCGGGTCCGCTTCGTCATCGGGTCGGAGGAGAAGGTCTTTGGCCCGGGCGACGTTCTGCTCTTTCCGAGCGGCTTCTGGCATGGGGCGACCATGCTGGACGAGGAGGTGGTGCTAGTCGACATCTTCTCCCCGATCCGCGAGGACTTTCTGCCCGCGCCTGAGGCGAGGGGATAGACGCCATGGCCACCAGCCTCTTCTCGCTCGAAGGCCGCGTGGCCCTGGTGACGGGGGCCTCCCGCGGCCTTGGCGCCGCCATCGCCCGGGCCCTGGCGGAAGCCGGGGCAGACGTGGCCGCGCACGGCAACGCCACCCCCGCGGATGCGACCTGCGAGGAGGTCCGCTCTCTGGGTCGGCGAGAGGTTGCGCTAGTGGCCGACATGGCCGACCCCGCGTCCCCCGATCGGCTGGTGCGCGAGACCGTGGAAGCGCTCGGCGGCCTCGACATCGTGGTGAACAACGCCGGCATCATCCGCCGCGGTCCCACCGTCGACACCAGCGATGAAGACTGGGCCGCGGTCATCGATGTCAATCTTCACGGTGTCTTTCGATTGTGCCGAGCCGCAGGCCGTCACATGCTCGCTTCCGGTCGCGGCGGCAAGATCATCAACATCGCGTCCCTTCTGTCGTTTCAGGGCGGGCTGAACGTTCCCGCCCATGCGGCGTCGAAGAGCGCCGTCGCCGGCCTGACTCGAGAACTCTCGAACGAGTGGGCCGCCAAAGGCATCAACGTCAACGCCATCGCTCCCGGCTACATGCGCACCGACAACACCGAAGCGCTCCAGAAGGACGAGACCCGCAACGGTCAGATCCTCGAGCGGATTCCCGCGGGCCGTTGGGGCGAATCCTTCGACCTGGACGGGGCGGCGGTCTTCCTCGCCTCGCGCGCGTCCGAGTATGTGAGTGGCCAGATCCTGGCCGTGGATGGGGGTTGGCTGGGTCGTTAGCCCCGCGATGTGTGAGTGCCGGTTTGTTCGTTCCTGAATTTGTGAGGTCAAAGACGATGACATCAGTCAAAGGCGTGGCATTGGTAACGGGCGGAGGGGCCGGGCTTGGCCGGGCCTGTGCTTTGACGCTCGGAGAACGGGGCGCCCGGGTGGCCGTGCACTACATCAAGAGCCGCGAAGGAGCCGAAGAGGTGGTGGCCGCCCTGAAGGCGAAAGGTGCGGAAGCGGCTTCGTTCCAGGCCGACGTCACGAAGTCCGCGGAAGTGACTTCGATGGTCGAGGCGGTGACCGCACAGTTCGGTTCCATCGACATCCTGGTCAACAACGCCGGAGATCTGATCGCACGCAAGCCCCTCCTCGAGATGGATGAGGCGTTCTTCCATGCGGTGATGGACGTGAATGTCACCAGCGCCTTCCTGATGTGTCGCGCCGTGGGTCCGGGGATGGTGTCACGAAAGCATGGAGTCATCATCAACATGTCGTCCCTCGCCGCCTGGAATGGCGGGGGTTCGGGTGCGGGAGCCTACGCCACCGCCAAGGGCGCCATCCTTTCGCTCACCAAGGCTCTGGCCAAGGAGATGTCGCCGCACGGGGTCCGGGTCAACTGCGTGGCTCCCGGCCTGATCGGCGAAACCGCGTTCCATGGGCGCTTTACCGCTCCCGCCGCGTTTGAGAATGCGGCGAAGGGCGTTCTCTTCGGACGCGCCGGGACTCCCGAAGAAGTGGCCACCGTCGTCGCCTTTCTCGCCTCGTCCGATAGTTCTTTCCTGACCGGAGAGATCATCGAGATCAACGGCGGGATGAACATGCGATGAAGATCAACGGCCTCCGCTGGTTCATGATTGGTCTCGTCTTCCTGGCCACCGTCATCAACTACATCGACCGCCAGACCGTATCCGTCCTCAAGACCGCGATCAGCCAGGATCTCGGGCTCAGTAACGCCGACTACGCGGCGGTGCAGAACAGCTTCCTGGTCTTCTACGGAATCAGCCAGCTGGTCTCGGGCCGCCTCTACGACATCATCGGCACGCGTCTGGGGTTCGTGTTCTCCATAGTTGTCTGGTCGTTCGCGGCGATGGCTCACGCCGCTGCCCGCTCCGCCGCGTCTTTCGGTCTCTTCCGCGCCGTGCTCGGCTTTGGCGAAGCGGGCAACTGGCCGGGTGCGGCGAAAGTGGTGGGGGAGTGGTTTCCGGTCCGCGAACGGGCGCTGGGGATGGGAATCTTCAACACCGGCGCGGCCGTGGGTGGCGCCCTGTCTCCGCCCATCATCGCCTGGCTCGCCACCGCCTACGGCTGGCGCATGACCTTCGTGGTGACCGGCCTTCTGGGCTTTGCCTGGCTGGCCCTGTGGCTCATTTTCTTCCGCACTCCCTCTCAGCATCCGTGGATCACTGACGCGGAGCGCTCCCACATTCTCGATGGCGCGGCTCCCGCGACGGCGGGAGAGGCGGTCTGGCGTCCGGGGTGGGGCAAGCTCTTGCGGTATCGGCAGACCTGGGCCATCGTCATGGGACGCTTCATCACCGATCCCATCTGGTGGCTCTACATCTTCTGGCTGCCAGCGTATCTCCAGGAAGCGCGTGGCTTCTCCCTGCAGCAAGTCGGCTTTTCGGCCTGGCTGCCGTATCTGGCTGGCGGCCTGGGCGCCCTCGGCGGCGGCTACGCTTCCGGGGCTCTCATCTCTCGAGGCTGGAGTGTCGACCGGGCGCGGAAATCGGTGATGATCTTCGGGGCGATGCTGACTCCGGCGGGAATTCTGGCCATGAGGGCGAGCGACCCTTACGTCGCCCTCGGCTGGATGGCGGTCGTGCTCTTCGGCTTCCAGGTCTGGGTGAACAACCTTCAGACTCTGCCGAGCGACTTCTTTCCGAGCAGCGCGGTCGGTTCCGTGTTTGGCCTGGGCGGTCTCGCTGCGGCGATTGCGAGCGTCGTCTTCAACTGGGGGACCGGGCAGATCGTCGACGCCTTCGGCTACACCCCCGTATTCCTCATCGCCGGCGTACTCGGACCGCTCGGCCTGATCGTGACCCTCTGGCTCGCCGGCCGCATCGGAAGTATCTCCATTGACCCCAAGGAAATAACCCCATGAAAGCCACGCAATCATCCCTCGCCGGCCTGGCCGTCGCGCTGCTGACCGCCTGCTGCGGCCTGGCCCAGGACACGATTCCGAGCTTCGATGAATTGTTGGCCCACAAGATCGGCCTCAAGCCGGACCTTGTCGGGGTCCATCCTCGGGTCTTCGTGACCAAGGCTGGGCTGGTGGGCCTGCGCGAACGGGCGCGCACCACCCACAGAGTCGAATGGGGGAAAGTGATTTCCAACCTGACGGCGATGAAAGGTGCACCGCCCCCGGTGCCCGGCCCGCAGGAGAGGCGTTCTCAGAACAACGTCGCCTTCGCCATCGTGGAGGTGAGCCTCGCCTACGTGATCGAGCAAAAGCCGGAATACGCGGCGGCGGCCAAGGCCTGGACTCTGGCCGCGATCGACTACGAGCCTTGGGGCTACACCTACAGCAAGCCGAACATCGACCTCGCCGCAGGCCATCTGCTTTATGCGATCGGCTGGGCTTATGACCTGCTCTACGACGAATTCCCTCCGGCCGAACGCACTCGCATTCGCGTTTCCCTCGAGCGTCACGCGAATCTGCTCTATGACGCCTTTCTGCCCGGCTCCAAGAACAAGCCACACTTCACCCAGAATCACTACTTCATTCCGTCCGCGGGCCTGGGCGTCACCGCCCTCGCCTTGATGGGCGAGTCGAAAGATGCCGAGCGCTGGGCCGCGCTCGCTCGGGCCTTCCACCACCGGGCGGGGCAGTTGCTCAGTCCGGATGGCTACTACTACGAGGGGATGGAGTACTGGATCTTCTCGACTCCGTGGCTGGTTCACTTTCTCGACGCCTGGGAGCATTCGACCGGCGAAAGCCTGTGGAGCCGTGATGTGTTCAGTAACTGGAAGACCTACCTCGCCCACACTCTTCTCCCCGATGGTCAGAACGTCTTCGACTTCGGCGACATCTGGGAAGGCCCGCTCACTCGTGCGAAAAGGGCGCAGACTACGAACGCGCGTTTCCCGGGGGAGCGCTCCAAAGCAACTTCAACGTCATGTACCGGGTGGCGGCCCGTCTCAAGGATCCCGAGGCCCAGGCGATCGCCGAGCGGTATGCGAGCTTCGGTCACTCCAATCTGGAAGAGTACTGGACGCTGCTCTGGCGCGACCCGTCCCTGAAGGCGGCGTCCATGGGCGGGATGCCGCTTCAGCATTACTTCAAGGACATGGGCGTTTTCACTACCGCACCTCATGGGAAAAGGACGCGCTCGCTTTTGCGTTCAATGCCGGGCCGCCTGAGGGCCATCGCACCGCCACCCTCCTTCCCCAGATGCCCGAGTGGTCGCTCGACAGCGGCCATGCTCATCCCGATGCCGGAAGCTTCATCATCTACGCAAATGGCCGGTATCTCACCGGCGACACCGGATATGCCGGCTTGCCCACCGCCCGCAATCACAATACGGTGACGTTCGGCGGCATCGGTCAGGGCGTTGAGGGCGACCACGACGTGTGGCGGGGCGCGCCGTATGCAGGTTTCGACGGGATTCGGATCCGCGGCGTCAAAGCCAACGGTCCAGGAGTCACGATCGAAGCGGAGTTGGCTGCGGCTTACCCGAAGGTGGCGGAGTTGCAGGCGTTCACACGTACCTTCTCGTTTGACGGCAACGCCACGTTTTCCGTCTCCGATTCGGTCACGTTAAAGACGCCGACTTCGATCGAATGGCGCCTGCAGTCGGACACGCCGTTCATGAGGAACCCGACCGGCGAGTATCGGAACGGCGGGAAGAGCGGCCCCGCGCTTGAAGTGACCATCGCTGAACCGAAGAATGCGGAGGTCGAGTTGGCGGTCGGCAAGCTCAAGGTACCCGGTCCCCCCGGCTCGATCACCACCGGTGCTATGGAAGACCGCGGCTACGTCCTGACCGCCACCGCGAAGGCCTCGGCAGGTGAGAGCCGAGTGGAGGCGACGATCAGGATCGTCAAGTAGGTCATCGCGGGGTTGGAACCGAAGCCCTTGGTTCAAGAGGCCGCTTGTGGCATCCTCCAACTCCCATGAGACACCTCACCAACCGGTACGGTCTTTTCTTCGCGACGGCGTTGCCGGTCGTGGCGCTAGCCGTCTTCGCTTCCGCGCAGGAGCCCAAGCCGGCGGCCAAGCCAGATGCGAAGGCAGAGGCGAAGCTCGATCCTAAACTCGAACGTGGCAAATACCTCGTCGAGGAGGTGGGAAGGTGCCAGGAATGCCACAGCCCGACCCTCCCCGACGGCAGCTTCGACCGGGCCAACTGGATGAAGGGGGCGACCCTCGTCGGCATTCCCGCGACGCCCATC
>JAENWE010000428.1 GCA_016650185.1 Vicinamibacteria bacterium
AGGAGATCGCCGCCGCTTCGGGCTTCACGCTGAGCGATGCCTCGCGGGCTTTCCATCCGGGAACTGTTTTCGCTTTCAAGGCGTCGGCTTGAATCAAGCCCTCGCCGTTTTGCAAGGCGTGCTATCGAGATCGCGTGCGCGAGACCGCGTCGGTCCAGCCCGCGTACAAGGATTCTCGCGTCGCCGAATCCATGACGGGCACGAAGGTGCGGTCCAGGGCCCATTGCTTCTGGATGTCTTGCAGATTCGCCCACACCCCGGTGGCCAGGCCGGCCAGATAGGCCGCGCCCAGCGCCGTGGTCTCCGCGACCACGGGCCGCAGCACGCGGGCGCCGAGAATGTCCGCCTGGAACTGGAGAAGCGCTCCGTTCTGTGTGGCCCCGCCGTCCACCCGGATCGACTCGAGGGAAAGATCGGAGTCTTTTCGCATTGCTTCAATGACGTCACGAGTCTGATAGGCGATGGAGTCGACGGCCGCTCTGGCGATGTGGGCGCGCGTGGTGCCGCGGGTCAGGCCGAAGATCGCTCCGCGTGCGCTGGAATCCCAATAGGGCGCTCCCAAACCCACGAAGGCCGGGACCATGAACACCCCTCCGCTGTCCGAAACGCTCCCGGCCAGGGTTTCGACCTCGCCCGACGTGGCGATGATCTGCAGAGAATCGCGCAGCCATTGAACCACCGCGCCGGCGATGAAGATCGAGCCTTCCAGGCCGTAGGTGGTCTCTCCTCCGATGCGCCAGCACACCGTGGTGAGCAGCCCGTTGTTGGAAAACTTCGGCGTCTTGCCGGTGTTCATCACGATGAAGCAGCCGGTGCCGTAGGTGTTCTTTGCGTCACCGGGGGTGAAACAGCACTGGCCGAAAGTCGCGGCTTGCTGGTCGCCCGCGATGCCCGCGATGGGGATGCGCGACCCGAAGAGCGACTCTTCGGTTTCGCCCACTACACCGCTCGAATCCGCGATCCGCGGCAGCATGGCCCGGGGCACCCCGAGGATCTTCAGCAACTCGTCATCCCACTCCAGGGTCTCGAGATCCATGAGCAGGGTTCGCGAGGCGTTCGAGACATCGGTGACGTGGGTACGCCCGCCAGTGAGACGCCAGATCAGAAACGAATCGACGGTGCCGAAGAGGATCTCGCCGCGCTCCGCCCGGGTCCGGAGGCCATCAATCGAGTTCAGCAGGTGAGCGATCTTGGTGCCTGAGAAATACGCGTCCAGGACCAGGCCGGTCTTGCGGCGGAAGAGCGGTTCGAGACCTTCCTGTTTCAAGCGATCGCAGATCGGAGCGCTGACCCGGCTCTGCCAGACGATGGCGTTGGCCACCGCCTTGCCGGTGAGGCGGTCCCAAAGAATCGTGGTCTCGCGCTGATTGGTGATCCCGATCCCGGAGATCTTCGAAACGTTCGCCCGGGTGATCGCTTCCCGGGCGGTCTGAAGCTGCGACTGCCAAATGGCTTCGGGATCGTGCTCCACATCTCCCGGCTTCGGGTAGATCTGCTCGAACTCGATCTGCGAGTTCGAGAGCGGCAGGCCCTTTGGCCCGAAAACGATGGCGCGGGAAGAGGTGGTGCCTTGATCGAGAGCGAGAACGGCTGGATTCGGCATTTGGTGATTTCCTCAGTGCGAAACGTGCGAGTGTCCCGTAACAGAAATACGGTGCATACGTCGGCGCCGGGGCGCCCGGAGCGCAAGGCGCCGAGGAGGCCGCATATCCAGCATATGCAACGACGAGCAACGCAGCGATCCGGGATGCATCGGCAGCGAATTATGTGCCGTATTTCTGTTACGGGACACTAGATCTCGACCCGCGCTTCCGGGTCGAGAGTGAGGATCGAGGTCCTGGTTTCTGCGGGGACGGGCTTCGATCTCATGAATTGGTAGTCGTAGCAGACCACAACCGTTCTCGCCTCCGCCACCAACCGGTCGTCGGTCCGGGCCCTCACCGCGTACTCGAAGACCACGGACGATCGCTTGATCACCGAGGTGCGAATGAAGACGTCGAGTTTCTCACCGTAGCTCACGGGCGACCGGTAGTCGATTTCCGTGCGGGCCAGGATCATGTCGATGAGAGCGCCCGACATCACGCCGGGGCCCGGGTCGTGGGACGCCCCGCCTTCCTGGGGCAGACCCAGGTGGGTCTTCTGTCCGGTGACGTGGATCCAGTAATCGATGCGCGCGGTCTCCAGCCACTTCAGGTAGACCACGTTGTTGACGTGGCCCATTCCATCCAGGTCGCCGAAGACCGCTTCCACCTGATGAGAGAAGTGAAAGCCCTTCACAGGATCTTCTTGCCCAACAACGAACAGAGCAGTTCGACCCCGAGCTTCGCGGTCTGGTTGGCGCGATCCAGAATCGGGTTGACTTCCACCAGTTCCACGGAGCAGACACGATTCGTGTCCGACAGCATCTCCATGGCCAGATGCATCTCCCGGTAGCTGATGCCGCCCGGGCTGGGCGTGCCCACTCCCGGCGCCTCGTCGGGGTCGACGGCGTCCAGATCGATGCTTACGTGGATCCCCGCCGTTCCGTTCATGGCTCGCTGGATCGACGCTTCCATGACCGCGCGCATGCCCCTTTCGTCGATGTGCCGCATGGTGAAAGCCCCAATCCCTACCTGGGCCACATTCGCCCGCTCCTTTATGTCCACCGAACGCAGACCGATGATGGCCGCGCGATCGCCCTCGATCATCGGACCTTTGGCATCGTAGATGGAGAGCAGTTCTCTGGCGCCCAGGCCCAGGCAGACCGCCATGGGCATGCCGTGGATATTTCCGGTGGGGGAGGTGTGCTCGGTGTTGGCATCCGCGTGCGCGTCCAGCCAGACCAGGCCCGCCTTCTCCTTCCGCTTGCGGAAGTGGCGGGAGACTCCGGCGATCGTGCCCATGGCGATGGAATGATCCCCGCCCAGCACCACGGGAATCATTCCGTCGTCCATGGTGCGGCTGACCACGTTGCGGAGAGTCACGCAGGTGGCGCGGATTTCCTTGAGGTACTTGAGGTTCGGATTCCCGGGTTCGCGGGTCTCGGCCACCTCGGCCTCGATATCGCCGAAGTCCTCAATGGCGATTCCCAGGTCGCGCACCGCCTGATGGATGCCAGCCACCCGGAACGCGGAAGGACCCATGTCGACGCCTCGATGGCCGGCGCCCAGATCAAGGGGAGCGCCGATGACCCGGATTCGCTTGCGGGATTTCTTTGCCGACATGGGTAGGACTCCTAGCCCGGATTATTCATGAGGAATCGTCGCGAGACGTTCGAGACCGTGTCAATGGCGGGCAAGCGCAGTGACGAGCGACGCAACAGTATTGAACATACTGTGAGAAGACGAGGAGCGAGCACGCCCGCCAGTGGCGC
>JAENWE010000429.1 GCA_016650185.1 Vicinamibacteria bacterium
CTCGAGTGTCTGGTCGGTCGAGTACCCGATTGACGAGAGCAGCGAAGACTCGACGAGGGTTACGCCCTCGCGGCCAAGATCCAAACACATTCGATAGAGCCTCCTTCCTCAGCGCTTTGGCTGGCTACGGCGGCGGCTTGCAGCGGAGCCGCCTTTCCTCCGCGCGGCCCGCCCTTCTTGGGATCCTTCGGCCCGCCGGAGCCGCAGGATCTGCCTGTTGATGGCAGAAACCCTTTCAACCATCCCCCACCATCTCTTGTAGTTGGCAACCCACCGCTTTGCGAGTGGGACCAAGGTGGCAGGCAGAGAGATCTGCTCGGTTCGGCCCCCAGCGAGGGTGACGCTCAAGTAGGTAGAGCGATGCTGATCCCCGCTCGCGCATCGGCAATTGGCCTTGCCGCAACGAAGCTCGCGAACGAGAACGGTCCCCCGAAGGAGTTCCTCCGGTGGAGGCAACTCCTGCGTGGCGCGGCTTCGTCGCGCGAGGAGGCGGTCTTCCATGTCTTCCGGCTTTATAACCGAAAGACATGCACAACGCAACCGGCGTTTATGGACAACAACGGGAACGTCGGAGAAAGGAAAACCGACGGAACTAATTCATGACTCGAAGGCCGTTGGCCGACGGAGCCCGCTTAACTCACCGGCATTGGGGCTAGCTGCTAGGGCCGTGCGCGCAGTTGATCCACGGCGAGGGTGACGGCCTCAACGGTGTGGTCGATCTCATCGGCGGTGGTGCTCCGGCCAAGGGAGAATCGCAGCGACCCGTTCACTCTTTCCCTCGGCAGGCCCATGGCTTTGAGGACGTGCGACGGCTCCGGCGAACCGGCGGCGCAGGCGGCGCCGGTCGATACCGCGATGCCTGCGAGGTCCAGAGCGATCAGAAGATCCTCGCCCGATACGCCCTTGAATGAAAGGCTGCCGGTCGTCGCGATCCGATTTGCCTCAGACCCGTTCCGAGTCACCCGACCGGGTATCCCCTCGATCAGAGCCGTCTCGAGGCGGTTCCTGAGCCCTTCGATGCGCCTCGTGTCTTGAACCATCCGCGCTTGAGCGAGTTCAGCCGCTTTGCCCAAACCGACAATGCCGGCCACATTCTCCGTGCCGGCCCGCCGATTGCGTTCCTGCGACCCGCCGCGAATAAGGGCGGTCATTCTCGTTCCGCTTCGGACGTAGAGTGCGCCCGCCCCTTTCGGGCCGTGGATCTTGTGGGCCGACACCGTCATCAGATCGACATCGAGGCTGACCACGTCGAGGCGCACCTTGCCGAGGCCCTGGACGGCGTCCGTGTGAATCAGCGCCCCCTTCGAACGGGCGAGACGAACGACGTCGGAAAGGGGCTGCAGCACTCCGGTCTCATTGTTCGCGAACATCACCGAGACGAGGGCGGTGGCCGCGGTGATCGCCGCGTCGAGAGCATGCAGGTCCACGACTCCGGCGTCGCTCACTTTTGCGAGGGCTACGTGATGCTTGGAGCGATCGAGCCCCCTGGCCGTGTTCAAAACGGCGTGGTGTTCGATGGTGGACGTCACGAGATCGGTCCGGGCCGCCTCGGTCGCCGCGCCCGCCTGTAGCGCTCCCACGATCGCGAGATTGTCCGCTTCGGTCCCGCTGCCCGTGAACACAATCTCCGAATCCCGAGCGCCGACGAGAGAGGCGACGCGGGCGCGGGCTTCGTCGATGGCGCCGCGGGCGCGCTGTCCGAAACTGTGCACCGAAGACGGATTACCGAAGTGGTCGCGCAGATAGGGCAGCATCGCATCGAGGACCTCCGGGTCGAGAGGCGTCGTGGCGGCGTGGTCCAAGTAGATGCGACGCAAAGGTCTCAGGGGTCCTAGGCGAGGAAGTGCGGCCAGTCGGAAACGGGCGTGGTGGTTCGGACGATATGCATGCCCGCCTCTTGATACCGGCCGAGAGCGTTTTGGGCCGCGTCGGTGAAATCGGCAAGGAACGTCCCGGGCTTGGCGGGGTCGGGCACGGCTACCGCGGACATGGCGTCTTCAACGATATAGACACGCCGGGCGAGTTGCGCATCTTTCTCCAGGATCGCGTCGAGGAGGTCGTCAACTGAACTCTTGACGCAGTGGCTCGAGGCCTGGCCGGCGATGATCAAGCGGTCTTCCCGCAGCAGCGAGTCGATGAGCGCTCCGTTGCGGCTCGCGAGAGAGGCGCCGTCGTGAGTCAGCAGGACCTCGGGCGAAAAGACCGAGTAGTTCTCGGTGAGCGGGTGCAAGCCCTTGATCTCGACGCCGTTGCGGGCGCCCCGAGCGTAGGCATGGAAAAGGCGCGCCTCCTGAATGACGCCGGTGAGCGCATGCCCGTCGCCGCCGAGGAGCACGTGCGGCGGCCACAGATACAGGACGTATTTCCCTGCTTTTTCAAGGGATTCAGAGTAGAAAAGGACTTGCCTGGTGAGCCAGTCCAGATCCAAAGCACCCACCGCCGCCACGATGTCCGGGTTGGGCCGGGCGTCGCCCGCGCGTATCTCGTCCCTGGAGAGAGTTCGATGGGGGGCGAGCGGAGCCCCCGCCCGATCCACCCAGAACGGCGCGAAGAAAATCTGGAAGGGGAGGTGCGAATCGAGGGTGCAGGTGATCTCGCTGATCAATCCCAGGTTCTGGTAGATGAAACGGGCGATGCGGTCGTTGTCGTCCATGGCCCCGTGGCCGCTGTGGCCACCCACGAAGAGCGTCCCTTCCGGGAAGCAGAAGTCGCGCTGGACATCGATCAGGACCAGATGGTTCCTGTGCAGGTCCGACGCGGCGGGCAGAAGGTGGTTTTCACGACGGAACAGGCCCGCGGCCTCGAACAGGCTCTGGGCGTCAGGACGGAAGCCGAACTGGCGGGAGTGCTGCGGGTTGTAGTGAGCCGGGATCTCGGTCATGAATGTTTGGGCCATTTAGACGCTTCTGAAACGGAGAAGGACGGACTAATCGAAGAGTCCATCGGGCGGAAGGTTGCGGAGCCGGAGCATCAGGTCTGATCTCATCTTGAACAGGGATTCTTCCAGGCCCACCGGATATACGTGAGGATTGACGAAACGCTTGATGCCGCCATGGACGTTTGAAAGCTCCTCTGCTACTCGATCCCTTACGGCTGCGAGGGGCTCGGGCTCGCAGACCAGGACGCCCTTGCGGAAAATGGGCTTCAACAGATCTTCGTACGCGTAGTCAGTTGTGAAGACGCGCCGACGGGTCATGTCCAGGGGGTCGATCATGAGGGGCGACGGTTCGTTCTTAGTGTCCGGATCCTCGTGCCAGATCATGTCGCCCGCGAATTCGGATCCGCTGGAAAATCGCCGAACCTGCTGAATGCCCGGATTGGAGACCTTCGCCGCCTGTTCCGAGAGTTTCATGCGGGGATGCCACGGCCCGCCCGGATCTCTCACCGCGGATAATTTGTACACGCAGCCCATGGCCGCCTGATCGTGACCGGTGATAAGCCTGGTGCCCACGCCCCAGACGGACACCCGGGCCCCCTGCTCGCGCAGGCTCGTGATGATGTTTTCATCGAGCTCGTTGCTGGCCACGATGGCCGCGTCAGGGAATCCGGCTTCGTCGAGCATGCGACGGGCCTCGATCGAGAGGTACGCGAGGTCGCCGGAGTCGAGACGAATGCCGCCCAGGCGATGGCCGGCGGCCTTGAGCGTCTTTCCCACTTCGATGGCGTGGGCGATGCCGTCCAGGGAGTGGAAGGTATCGACCAGGAATACGCAATTGCCCGGGCTAGCCTTCGCGAACTGTTCGAAAGACTCCATCTCGCTCCCGAAGGCCATGACCCAACTGTGCGAATGCGTGCCTTTGACCGGGATCCCGAAGAGCTTCCCGGCAAGAACGTTCGAGGTGGCGCTGCAGCCGCCAATGTAAGCGGCCCGGCTCGCGGCCAGGGCGCCGTCAATGCCCTGGGCGCGCCGAAGCCCAAACTCCATCACCGGATCGCCCCGCGCCGCGATCGCCATACGCGCGGCCTTGGTGGCGATGAGGGTCTCGAAGTTGACGACGTTGAGCAGTGGCGTTTCGATGAGCTGGGCGGCGATGATCGGCCCGCGCACGCGCACCAGAGGAGCCCCGGGAAACACGATCCGGCCCTCATCCACCGCGTCTATGTCGCACTCGAGAGTCAACTCCCTGAGGTATTCGATGAAGCCCTCATCGAACAGCCGCGCTCCCTCCTCACCCAATAGCGTCCGGAGGTAGAGGAGGTCGTTGTCCTCAAATCGGAAGTTGGAGAGGAACTCCTTCGCCCGGGTTAGGCCGCAGGCCACCGTGAAACCGCCGCCGAACGGATTGTTGCGGAAGTAGAGATGAAACACCGCTTCCTTCCGATACGAGCCGGTCTTCCAGTGGGCGTGGGCCATGGTGAGCTGGTAGAGGTCGGTCAGAAGCGCGAGGGACGGGCGGTAGAGCGATTCGAGTGCGTTCATTTGTTGATGGTGGGAGCCCTTTGAGGAAAGTCTAGCTAGAATCGCTAGTAGACCATGCCGAAGATTGTTGCCCTTCTCACGGACTACGGAACGAGGGACCACTACGCCGGTTCCCTCCGGGGCGCGGTGCTGGCAGCGTGTCCCGACGCTCAGGTGGTTGACCTGACCCACCATGTTCCTTCGCACGCGGTTCGCGAAGCCGCCTTTGTCCTGCGCGCGTCGGTTCCGGTATTTCCGGCTGGCACCGCCTTCGTGGGAGTGGTCGATCCAGGCGTCGGAACCATTAGGCGGGGTATTGCCATGCGGGCCGGCGGCTATCTGTTCGTGGGTCCTGACAACGGTCTGTTCAGCCTGATCCTGGTCGATCATCCGGAAGCCGAGGTGCGGGAACTCACGAATGCCGACCTCTTCCGAGCCTGCGTTTCGTCGACCTTTCATGGCCGCGACATTTTTGGCCCCGTTGCCGGCGCCCTGGTCCGGGGCACGCCGTTCGAGGATGTCGGGCCGGTCATCGACGACGCCGTTCGCTTCGAACTCAAGAACCCAGAGTACGTGGAGAAAGGCGTGTTGGAGGGCGAGGTCATCTACGTCGATACCTACGGAAATCTGGTTTCTTCGATCGGCGGAGCGGCCTGGCAGACTTTCGTCGAAGGCGCAAAGGGCGATCTCACAGAGATGGTGATCGAGGTGAGCCGGGTCATCCTCCCGGTGGTGACGACTTTCGGCGATGTCCCCGAGGAAGATGCCTGCGCCTACCTGGGCTCATCCGGTCGCATCGAGATCGCGGTCAATCAGGGCTCTGCGGCCAAGCGCTTCGAAAGCTCGATCGGTTCCTCTGTGAAGTTGAAGCGTCTCTTCCGAGAGGTCTAAGCGCGCTCATTGCGCCCCATCAGTGCGCCCATGGCGCGAGGAGCTTCCGTGTCCGTCTACCTCGTTTCACCCCTGCGAACCCCCATTGGGCGCTATGGCGGCGGCCTCTCATCGCTTTCGGCCGCGGACCTGGGCGTGCATGCGGTGAAAGCGGTTCTCGACCGTACCGGCGTCGATCCCGCTTCCGTCACCGAGGCCCTTATGGGCTGCGCCCGTCAGGCGGGTGGAGGGCCGAACGTCGCGCGTCAGATCTCCTTCCGGGCCGGACTCGGTGAATCGGTTCCGGCTATGACCATCAACATGGCCTGCGGCAGCGGCTTGAAAGCCATCGAGCTCGCCTTCAAGGCGGTGCGCGACGGTGACGCTCAGGCCGTGGTGGCGGGGGGGACCGAGTCGATGAGTCGGGTTCCCTACTTCCTGAACACCGCCCGCTGGGGCGTCAAGATGGGCGCCCAGGAAGTCGTCGATGGGATGTACAAGGATGGCTTCGCCTGTCCGCTGGCTGACATGCTCATGGGTGAGACAGCGGAGCGCCTGGCCGAGATCCATTCGCTGTCCCGCGAAGAGCAGGACGAATTCGCCCTCCGATCTCAGCAGCGCGCAGGCGTCGCCCAGGTCGAGGGCCGATTCGATTCTCAGATTGTGCCGGTGGACGTGCGCCAGGGCAAAGCCACGGTGACCATCGCCAAGGACGAGCATCCCCGGCCGGATTCGTCTATCGAAGCCCTGCGGAAGCTGGCCCCGGTCTTCAAGAAGACGGGCGGTACGGTGACCGCGGGGAACTCATCAGGAATCACCGATGGCGCGGCCGCGGCGCTCGTCTGCTCGGAGTCGAAGCTCAAGGAGCTCAAGGTCCAGCCGATGGCGCGCATCCTCGGTGTGGCGGCTTCCGGAGTCGATCCGAAGATCATGGGCATTGGGGTGGTGCCCGCGACCCGAACCCTTCTGAATCGACTCGGGATGAGATTGGACGACTTCTCCCTGATCGAGGCCAATGAGGCGTTCGCCGCCCAAGTGCTGGCGTGCGATCGCGAACTCCGCTTCGATCACGAGAAGCTCAATGTCAACGGGGGGTCGATAGCCCTCGGCCACCCGATCGGATGCACGGGCACGCGCATCGTGGTGACGCTGGTTCACGAGATGGTCCGTCGGAAAGTCCGCTACGGCCTGGCCACGCTGTGCATCAGCGGCGGTATGGGCCTGGCCGCCGCCTTCGAACTCGTCTGAGCATGGCGGAGTTAGATTACTATTTCACCATGTCGGCGATGACTTGGTCGTATTGGGTGATTTTCGGCTTTGGGCTCTTGGCCTTCGAGATCCTGACTCCCGGAGGATTCTTCACCCTCTTCTTTGGTTTCTCGGCCTTCGTGGTCGCTCTTCTGGTTTGGCTCGGTGTCCTGGGCTCCGGCGCCGCCCAGTGGATGGTCTTTGCCGTGACGGGCACGGTACTCATCGTTGCCCTTCGGCCACTGGTCAGGCGCAGATTCGAGACCGGCACGCCCAAGGTTGATCAGATCGTCGCGCAGACCGCGATAGCCCTCGAGAACTTCGACGAAAACGGGCGGGGCAAGGTAGAGCTTCGCGGCACGTCGTGGAGCGGCGTCTATTCGGGTCCTGGGAGTGTGGTCAAGGCCGATCGCCTTCGAGTGACCAAGGTGGATGGTTTAAGTCTATTGGTCGAAAAAGAGTAGGAGTCCATCATGGGTCTAGCGGTCCTCGTCTTCGTGATCTTTGTCTTCATTCTGTTCATGAAGACGGCCATTGTCGTGCCTCAGCAAAGCGCCTTCATCGTGGAGCGCCTGGGTCGATACAGCAAGACCCTTGACGCTGGTTTTCATATCCTCGTTCCGTTCATCGAGACCATTCGCTATCGGCACACCCTCAAGGAGCAGGCCATCGACATCCCCGAGCAGGAGTGCATCACCCGCGACAATGTGATGGTGGGCGTCGACGGAATCCTCTATATGAAGGTGATGGACCCCGAACGAGCGTCCTACGGCATCTCCAACTATCTCTTCGCAATTTCCCAGCTGGCCCAGACCACGCTGCGCAGCGAGGTCGGGCAGATCGAACTCGACAAGACCTTCGAGGCGCGCGGGCATATCAACCAGCAGGTGGTCGCCGAGGTGGACAAGGCCTCCGATGCCTGGGGCGTCAAGGTTCTCCGCTACGAAATCAAGAACATCAAGCCGCCGCACGACATCATTGCGGCCATGGAAAAGCAGATGCGCGCCGAGCGGGAAAAGCGCTCAGTGATCCTGACCTCTGAAGGTGAGCGTGACGCGGCCATCAACACGGCCGAAGGCCAGAAGCAGCAGGTCATCAAGGCCTCGGAAGCCCGCCGCCAGCAGCAGGTGAACGAGGCCGAGGGCCAAGCCGCCGCGATTCGCTCGGTGGCCACCGCGCAGGCTGAAGCGATCACGGCGGTGGCCAACGCGGTTAAGCAGGACGGTGGCTACGAGGCTATCCAGTTACGCTTGGCCGAGCAGTACATCACGCAGTTCGGCCAGATTGCCAAGACGAGCACGACCCTCGTGGTCCCCACCAACCTGGGCGATGTCGCGGGCACTCTTGCCACCGCCATGGCCGCGGTGAAGAAGCTCTCGTAAGTCGGCGCAGACTCCTCCTGGCCGCCTTCGGCCCGTGCGATCTCTCAGACGAGCAGCAGGACCGGGCTTTGGAGCAGGCGCTTCACCTCGGCGAGGAAGGTGGCCGAGACGGAGCCGTCGATCACGCGGTGATCGGAGCCGAGCGTGATCTTCATGCGATGGCCCACTCTAATCTGATCGTTCGCGGCGACCACGGCTTCCCTTCGGACCGTGCCGACGGACAGGATCGCCGATCCGGGCGGGTTGATGATGGCGGTGAACTCGTGGACATCCATCATGCCGAGGTTCGAGATGGTGAACGTGGCGCCGGTGTATTCCTCGGGCTTGAGCTTCTTGCTCTTGGCCCTCTCAGCCAATTCGCGAATTTCCGCCGCGGTGGCGGCAAGCGACTTCTGGTCGGCGAATTGAACGACCGGCGTGATCAGGCCATCGGGCAGAGCGACCGCAACGCCGACGTGGACGTCACCATTGAGGATGATCGCTTCCCCGGAGCCATCCGGAGCCGGGGCCCATGAGGCGTTGACTTGGGGAACGGCGCGCAGGGCCAGGGCGCAGGCGCGGACCACGAAGTCGTTGACACTGATCTTCTCACCAGCTTCCTTGAGCTGAGCGCGAAGATCGACCGCCCGATCCATGTCCACGTCGACGGTCACGTAGAAATGCGGCGAGCTGAAGAAGCTCTCCGAGAGCCGCTTCGCGATCGTTTTGCGCATGCTGGAGAGCGGGACGGTCCGAGAGACCCCAGGGGTCACCACGACTGAGGGAATGGGGCGGGGGGCCGGCCGGGCCGTCGAACTCGCGACTTGGGGAGCGGCAGGCACGAACGCCTCGACATCACGCTTGACGATGCGGCCGCCCGGGCCCGAGCCAGGGATCTCTTCGAGGGCGAGATGCTTTTCGGCCGCCACCTTCTTCGCCAGAGGCGAGGCCTTGATTCGGCCGTCGTGCGCGGCGGCGGGCGCCGATGTGGAAACAACCGGTTGCGCCGCAAGGGCAGGCGCCGAAGCGGCCAGGGCCGGCGCGGTCGGGGCGGGAGTGGTCGGGGCGGGAGCGATCGCGGCAGGAGCGGTCGCGGCAGGAGGAGGCGTCGCCGGTGAGCGCTCCTTCTCGGCCTGGGCTTCAAAGGCCGAGATGTCCTCATCCTTCCCTGCGATCACCCCGATCAGAGCGGCGACTGGGGCCTTCGCCCCCGCCTTCACGAAGATGCGTCGCAGCACGCCCGCGGCGAGCGCTTCCATCTCCATGTTGGCCTTGTCGGTCTCGACTTCGGCCAGA
>JAENWE010000430.1 GCA_016650185.1 Vicinamibacteria bacterium
GGCCACGGACGGATGGTTCTTGATTCGCGCGTACATCATGGGCTGGGTATAAGACGGCTCATCGCCTTCGTTGTGACCCCAACGGCGATAGCCGACAAGATCGATGACGACATCGTGCTTGAATGTTCGCTGGAACTCGAAGGCCATCTGGGCCACGTGAATCACGCCGTCAGGGTCGTCCGCATTGACGTGGAACACGGGAGCCGCGACCATCTTGGCGACGTCGGTGCAGTAGGTCGACGAACGCGCGTCCTCCGGCAGAGTGGTGAAGCCGATCTGGTTGTTGGTCACGATGTGGATGGTGCCGCCCGTCCCGTACCCCGAGAGTCCGGCCAGGTTGAGGGTCTCCGCGACCACGCCCTGGCCCGCGAAGGCCGCGTCGCCATGGAGCAGGATCGGGAGAGCGGTAACCCGCGTCCGATCCCCCCGCAGGTCCTGCTTGGCCCGCACCATGCCCTCGACCACGGGATTCACAAACTCGAGATGAGACGGGTTCGGAGCCAACTCGATGACGATCGTGGAGCCATCAGGCGCCTTGTGAGTGCCCTGAGCGCCGAGGTGGTACTTCACGTCTCCCGAACCCTGGGCGATGTCGGCCTGGGGCGAGCCCTCGAACTCCGCGAAGATCTGACTCAAAGGCTTCACGAGGGTATTGGCGAGGACGTTCAAACGCCCGCGATGAGCCATGCCGAGGACGGCGTCCGTGACGCCCGCGGTGGCGGCCAGGGAGAGAAGCTTGTCGAGCAGCGGAATGGTCGCCTCGAGGCCCTCGAGCGAGAAGCGCTTGTTGCCCACGTATTTGGCATGGAGGTGTTTCTCGAAAGCCTCGGCCTCGGCGAGCTTCTCCATCACCCGCCTCTTCTCGGCCGGTGAGAAGTCGGTCTTGTTACGGGACGTCTCCTGGCGGTTCTGGAGCCATTCCTTCTGCCCGGGAGCGGCGATGAACATGTACTCGGAGGTGACGGTGTTGCAGTACGTCTCCCGCATCACGTCAATGATTTCGCGCAACGTCGCCTTTTCTTTCCCGAGCGCGCCGTTGGTGAAAAACTCGCGGTCCAGATCCCAAAGGGTCAGCCCGTAGCCTCCGGGGTCAAGGTCCTTCACGCCGGGACGCTTGACGCCGAGGGGGTCGAACTGGGCCAGAAGGTGGCCACGAACGCGGAAGGCGTGAATGAGCTGAAGTACCCGGGCCTGCTTCTCCACTTCCTCGCGATTCGAGGCGCCGCCGCCGCCCATGAAAGCGGGAGCGAGGGCATCCACCTCGGTGCGCACCGGCGGATAAGGCACGCCCAGGTCCTCGAACATCCGCTCGTAGAACCGATCCTCGCTTCGCAACAGAGCTTCGATGCGGGCCAGGAACAGTCCCGACTCGGCGCCCTGGATCACGCGATGGTCGTAGGTGGACGTCACGGTCATGACCTTGCTGATCCCCAGCATCGACAGGGTCTTCTGCGCCATCGAGCGGAACTCGGGCGGATAGTCGAGGCTGCCGGTGGCCAGGATCAAACCCTGGCCGGGCATGAGGCGCGGGGTCGAAGCGGTGGTACCGACCGTCCCTGGGTTGGTGAGAGACACCGTGGTGCCCATGAAGTCGTCCGGCATCAGGGCGCTGCGCCTCGATCTCCCCACCAGGTCATCAAACTTCTCCAGGAACTCCGGGAAGGAGAGCTGATTCGCGCCACGGATGTTGGGCACGAGCAGGGTTCGCGTGCCGTCCTTCTTCTGAACGTCAACCGCGATCCCCAACCGGACATCGCCACGATGAATGCGATGCGGCTTGCCGTCGATCGCCGCGTAGGCGTCGTTGAGGCGCGGGAAGGTGTCCAGGGCTTTGATCATGGCCCAGGCGATGATGTGGGTAAAGCTGACCTTGGACGCGGAAATGGCGGCGCGGTGGCGGTTGACCAGGGCGCGATTTTCTTCAAGCGCGCGCACGGGAATTTCGCGGGCGGAAGTTGCGGTCGGGACCGACAGCGACGCCTCCATGTTCTCGACGATCCTGACCATGCCTCCACGAACCGGCTCGATAACGTCCCCCGGCAGAATCACCGGTGCGAGCGCGCGTGAGCGAGGAGCGAGGGAAGAACCCGGCGAGTACGAGCGGGTGGCCAGAACGGCCGGCTGCACGGCTCCACGATCGAAGAGCTGGGTTTCGTTGGTCGGCTCGCGACTCGCCGCGATCTGCGGCTCAACCACCGCTGGCTCGATCGCGGCTGCGAAACTCTGCTGGGGCTCTACGGGTTTCTCGAAAATCTCCTCCGGGGAGGCGGGATCCGGAGCGGGAAGACTCAGGATGTAGGCGAAGTAATCCTGCCACTCCTGCCCGACGCTGGTGGCATCCACCCGATACTTCTCGAGCTCCTGGAGGGCGAAATCCAGGTTCGCGCCGAAATCGGCCACAATCCGCTCAGCAATATGACGGGGAAGATTCTCGCTATTCATGGGAAGACAGGAGGATAACTCCCAGGCCTCACTAGTAAAGTGTTGATCCCATGATGATTGAGTGTGTCCCAAATTTCTCCGAGGGCGCTCGGCCTGACGTGATCGAAGCCATAGTGGCGAAAGTCCGCGCGGTCAGCGGCGCCCGGATTCTGGATCTCCAGTCGGACGCCTCCCACAATCGGAGTGTCCTCACCCTCGCGGGCGAACCCGATTCGGTCTCTGAGGGCGTTCAGGCACTCGTCGGCGCCTGCCTCGCGGCCATCGACCTTCGGTCACACCGGGGCGAGCATCCGCGCCTGGGCGCGGTCGATGTCATTCCGTTCATCCCCCTCGAAGGCGCCACGCTCAAAGACTGCGTCGCCCTCGCGCGAACCGTGGGCGAAACCATCGCGAAGGCTCACGGCATTCCCGTCTTCCTCTACGAGGATGCGGCCTCCGCCCCCCACCGCAGGGGTCTCGAAGACATTCGGCGGGGACAATTCGAGGGTCTGGCCACGAAACTGAAGGATCCGTTGTGGCAACCGGACTTCGGTCCGAGCGAGCCACATCCGTCTTTTGGCGCGGTGGTGGTGGGCGCGCGCATGCCCCTGATTGCCTTCAACGTCAATCTGAATACCGACGATGTCGAAATTGCGAAGAAGATCGCCAAGGGAATTCGTCACAGCACGGGCGGCTTCCGTTTCGTGAAAGCGATGGGTCTCGGGGTAGAGATCAGCGGACGGAAAGTTGCTCAAGTGTCGATGAACATGACCGACTTCACCAGAACACCTCTCTTCCGCGTGGTCGAGACCATCAGGAACGAGGCCGCGCGTCACGGGGTTTCGATTGCGGGCTCCGAGATCGTGGGACTCGTCCCAACCCAGGCTTTGCTCGACTCCGCCGAGCACTATCTGCAACTCACCGGCTTCTCGTCGGCTCAGGTGTTGGAGACCCGGTTGCGAACGGAGTAGATCCGGCCGGCCAAGAGGTTCGGGTCAGCGCCGAACGTACACGGCCGTAGCGCTGCCCCGAGGGATATCGAACCTACCCGCGCCCGACCGCCTTCATTTCTTCTCGATGGCTCAGGGGTCCGCGACGGAATGCGCCGCAGCCGTGGACCTCCTCCGCGTCAACGGCCACATCACGACGGCCGACGCGGCGCAAGCGAAGCACAAACTCACGCGAGTGGTGCAGATGCTCGTCGGCCTGCGACGCGCCCGTTCCTGATCCCGAGGACTCCCCTCGTTCGACGTGAACCTGAACGTCAACACCAGCGGCCCGATGTTCGGCATCGGACGCAAACGGTCCGAAGTTCTGGCAACCACCGGAACGACAACGATCCGGAGTTCTTCGGCCAACGGGCCCGAACCCACCTCGGCCGCGCTAGTATCCCGTACACAGTCGAAATACATTGGGAGGACGCCTGGGGCGATGCGCTTGACGATGGAGCCCAACACGCGGGAGCCGCGCTGCGCCAGCCGCC
>JAENWE010000431.1 GCA_016650185.1 Vicinamibacteria bacterium
CATGGCGCGTGACTGAATCCGTCCCACATTCGGACGGGGACGATCCGTTTGCGCGACAGTTATCGAGAAAACGCCCGCCATTTCCTGGCACACTTCTTGTAGACGGTCGACATGAGCCGGTTGGTTGTCGGCCGGCGCTTAACCGAAACCAGAGGAGACAAATGACCAAGGGAGACTTGCTTCAAGGCACGCTCGACATGCTGATTCTCAAGAGCCTGGCCCTGGAGCCAATGCATGGATGGGGGATCTCCCAGCGCATTCAGTTCAGATCGGGCGACATTCTGAGAGTCAATCAGGGCTCGCTCTACCCGGCGCTCCAACGACTGGAGACCGCTGGGCTGATTGACTCCGAGTGGGGACCTTCGGAAAACAATCGCCAGGCGAAGTTCTATCGGCTCAAGCCGGCCGGGCGGAAACAACTCCGCGAAGAAGAGGCGTCATGGGACCGAATGACCGCAGCGGTCGGCCGCGTCCTCGCTCTGTCCTCATGAGGTTATTGCCATGTTGAATCGTCTCAAGGCCTGGTTTCGCCGGGATCGTCTCGAAGGAGAGCTCGACGCGGAGTTACGCTTCCACCTCGAAATGGAAACGGAGCGGCTGATGAGCGCCGGGGTCAGCCCGGCTGAGGCTCGCTCTCGAGCGCTTCGCAGTTTCGGCCCGGTGGAGGTCCACAAAGAGGAAGTTCGCGACTTCCGCGGCCTTAGGTGGCTGGACGAACTCGCCCAGGACGTTCGCTTCGGTGCTCGCACTCTCTTGAAGAATCGCGGCTTCACCCTCGCGGCCATAGTCACACTGGGCCTGGGTATTGGCGCGAATACCGCGATCTTCAGTCTGATCAACGGGGTGCTGCTCAAGCCCCTGCCCTATGGGAACGGCGAACGGCTCGTTCTCATCGAGCAGTCGGCTCCGCTGGTGAATCGGCCGAACTTTGGCGTCTCGATTCAGGAGTTGTACGACTATCGGTCCCGGCTCCAGACCGTGTCTGGCCTGGTCGAGTTTCATCAGATGTCCTTCGACCTGCTCCGGCGCGGCGACCCTGACCGCGTCGCCACCGGTGTCGTGTCACACAACTTCTTCGAGGTTCTGGGCATCCCTCCGCTGCTCGGGCGCACCTTTGAGGCCAGAGACGATGAACTCGGCGCCCCCGCCGTGATCGTGCTCAGCTACGACTACTGGAAGGGGAAGTTCGCCGGCGACTCCAAGGTCATCGGCCAGGTGGTTCAGATGAACGACCACCCTCACACCATCGTCGGCGTTTTGCCCGAGGTCCCCCTGTATCCCAATTCTGTCGACCTGTACATGTCCACCTCCGCCTGCCCCTTCCGGGCCAGGGCCCAGGGGCAGATCGCGCAGAATCGCCGGGTCTTCGCGGCGCTGACCGTGTTCGGGGTGCTGGCGCCGGGACGGAGTATCGAGGAAGCGCGGGCAGAGATCGACACCGTTGCCAAGGGATTTCAGGTCTCATTCCCGGAGGTGTACCGGTCCAATTCTGGATTCTCGGCCATCACTCGACCCGTACTGGGCGCATTGACCGCGAACGCTCGGCCCATGCTGCTCCTGCTTCTGGGCACGACGGGCCTTGTCCTGCTCATTGCTTGTGCGAACGTGGCGAATCTGAATCTTGCGCGGGTGCTCCAGCGGGAGCGGGAGCTGGCCCTTCGGGCGGCCCTCGGCGCGGACCGAAGGCGCATTATTCAGCAGTTACTGACCGAGAGCTGCCTCGTCTCCCTGGCCGGTGGGGTCGCTGGCCTAGGACTGGCCTACGCCACCCTCGGGTCCTTGACCAGTTTTATCGGCCGGCTGACGGAGCGGACCCAGAGCATCGAACTCGATCTGGGTGTGCTTGGATTCACAGTGATCATCTCCCTGGTTACCGGCGTGGTCTTCGGAACCGTTCCCATTCTGGCCACGCGGGCTGAGCTCGTCCAATCGCTGGGGTCGGGAAGCAAGGGAACAACCGGGGGAGGGTATCGAGGGATCCTCCAAAGCGCGCTCGTGGTTGGGCAGGTCGGGGTTTCGTCGGCGCTTCTGGTCGGCGCCGGCCTGGTGTTGATGAGCTTCCTGCGCTTGCAGGGAGTGGACAGCGGGTACCAAACGGCACGCGTGCTCAAAGCGGAGATCTTCGGTAACTTCTCGAGGTACCCCGACGCCGCCTCCTTGCTCAGGTTCTACGAGCCGCTGCTCGAAAAGGTGCGGGCCATTGCGGGAGTCCAGACCGCGGCCATCACCAACGCCGTGCCCCTTTCCGGCATGCCCGGAGCGGTCCAGTTCCTGATCGAGGGCGAGGATACGCCCCTGGAGGCGAGACCCAACACCGACGTCAACGTCGCGAGTTCAGGTTACTTCGAGGCCCTGGCCGTGCCGGTGCTCGCCGGACGTACCTTTGCCGATCTGGACGTTCGCGACTCGAACCCGGTTGTCGTGATCAACCACAGCATGGTCCGGTTCTGGGGCGCTCGCGACCCCATCGGAACCAGACTCTCCATCGACGGCGGAAAGAACTGGCTCACGGTAGTGGGGATTGTCACGGACGTCCTGCAGTACCGCCTCGATGGGCCTCCGGTGCCTGAGGTCTATGTGGCCTTATCGCAGATGACCAATGGCCTGGCGGGGACACTTCTCATACGGTTCCAGGGGGACCTGGGTTCTGTGTCGGCTCAGGTCCGGGAGGCGGTGCGTGCGCTCGACCCGGAGATGCCGGTGGAGGGTGTTCAAACTCTCGAAGAGGTACGCAGCGGTTACCTCGCTCAACCGCGCGAACGCGCCCTTCTCCTCTTCCTCTTTGCCGCGGTAGCGCTGACCGTGGCCCTGACCGGCATTGCCGGCGTCCTCGCTTACTCCGTCTCTCAGCGTGTGCAGGAGTTCGGGGTGCGGCTGGCTCTGGGAGCAACGCGCGGGAGCGTCCTCCGACTCGTCCTGGGTCAGGGCCTGAAGCTCGTCGGCGTCGGCCTCGTGGTCGGGCTGATCGGGTCCAGGGGAGTGACCCGGCTGCTCAGCGCCTATCTCTTCGATACCTCGCCCTGGGAGCCCTCGATCTTCGTGGCCGTGACCGCGGCGTTTCTGCTGGCGGGGTTGATCGCGTGTGCAGCCCCGGCCCACCGCGCGACCGCGGTCGACCCGCAGGTGGCGCTCCGCGCGGAGTAAGTCCTGGCGCCCCCTGGTGAAGGAACGGCATGGGGCGAGCGGGCTCGGCGCAACATGAGCCAGCTCGCGCGCGATGCGGGAGTCACCCGCGAGGGCTCTACAAAGCACTCTCGCGTGAGGGAAATCCGAGCTTCGCGACGGTGGCCAGGATTGCGAAGGCTCTCGGTCTGGAGCTTCACTTCCGGCCTCTGAAAAAGAGAGCCGCTGCGACCAGCCGATCTATCGAGAAGCGGCGACGTAGGTCTTGAGGCCTTCCGCGGCCCGGCGGAACATTCCGGTGAACTGAGCGCGGGCGATCGGGCCGGCCAGGCGAACAACGATGGACGGCTCGAGGTAGACGCCGTAGTGGAACCGGGTGCGGCCGCCGGCAAGCCCCTCGAGCCGGTAGTCCTCTACGCCGGCGCGGCACAGTGGCACAGAGGAACCCTCGAACCGGAATGCGAAACGCCGGCCGCGCTCCCAGGCGAGAAAGTGCTCGTACACGGTCATCGTGGTCAGGGTGACCGTGCGCGTGGTTCCGACACCCTTCGGCTCCGGGCTGGTCCAGACCACACGTTTGATGCCATCGAACCAGCGGGGCCAGCTCTCGCCGTCAGCGAAAATGTCGAACACCGCTTCGGGCGAGGCCTCGAGCTCCACTACGTTCTCGAAACGGTAGGCAGCCCCTTCGATGAAGTCGAGCCCGACCGGCCGGCAGTTGAATCTCATCTGGAGAGCTTATTGCCTTCTGCCTGTGCGATCGGCGGCCAATAGACCGGGGCAGCTCGCGGCGCTTGCGGCGCCAAGCTCGCGCTGCACCTCGCCCTCGCGAATCGCCACGGATATTTTCGCGACGAGCTCTACTTCCTCGACTGCGGCCGTCATCTGGACTGGGGCTATGTGGACCACGCTCCGATGGCCCGCATCGCGCTCTTGCTCGGCGGAATGCTGACGCGGCGCCTCGGCGGTGGCCGTTACGCTCAGGGCCTCGCTGGCCTCGCGGTGCTGGTGATGCCGATCCGGCTGGCGATCGTTCCCTGAACTTGCACTCGACCTGGATGATTGGCAAGCCTCATCTATCTTCAATCCGGGTGGAGTTCGGCGCTGGATCCTCCAGGTGTGGGATAGGCCCGGGAAGCGCGATAGTTCGAATCGAGAGGAAAACAGCAGAGTGAATGAGTCAATACCCATGTCCCGCTGACAGGCATTCCCGGGTTACCTGCTGGACGCCTTCTGCTGCTGGCAGGACTCGTGGTCATCGGCATTTCTTCTGCCCGCAAGGCCGCCACCGAGACCGGTTGCTCATGCCGGCAGAGCTTCGACGCCCTGGCGGACAGACTCGAAGCGAACTGCGGTGGTCATCATCGACTTCTACAAGCCGGTGGGGCGCTAGCCAAGACTATTCATGAGGAATCGTCGCGAGACGTGCCCCGAGGACTTCCTGCGCGCTTCGAGACTGTGCCAGTGGCGGGCTAGCCCGGCCGTGCTTCTTTCGGGCGAGGCTCAGCTTGGCGGTGGCGAGGCGGCTTTCATCAGATCCTCGAACCTCGGGTTCGCGCGGGCGCACGAGGCTCGTTCACATCTCCGAGCCGGACAGCGCAATCACTTCGCCCAGGTTCAGCTCGCGGATGCCTTTCTCGATCTTCTTGAGATCCCCGACGATGATCCAGATGACTTCATCGGGGCGAACGAACGCCTTGGCCGCGTCGTTGAGGTCTTGTTCGGTGAGATTTCGAACGTTGCGAGCGTAGTTGCGGTAGTAGTCCTCGTTCCTTCCGAACAGGAGCATGCGGAAGGCAGCGTTCGTGAGGGCCCCGAGGGTCTCGAACGAGCCCGGCAGGCGCATGGTCTGGTTTCGCATCGCGCTCGCGAACTCCTCGCCTGTGATCGGTCGCTCGCCCGCAACGCCTCTCAGCTCCATCTGCAGTTCGATGATCGACTCCTTGGTCTTGTCGGTCTGTACGGGAGCGATGACGATGAACGGTCGTTGGCCGCGGGCGAGGAAGATCGAACCGGACGTCCCGTAGCTCCAGTGCTTATCGAGCCGCAGATTGCGATTGAGGCGGGAAGTGGCGATCCCGCCAAAGTTGGCGAGGACCGTCTCGACGGCCAGATCTTCGGGGAGCCCGCCCCGCTCGGTGACATGCGTGGCCACGATCACCGACTGAGAGGCGTCCGGTTTGTCGATCAGATAGACCTTCTTCCCGCTGGTGCGGGCGACGACCGGGACGGTTTTGGCGATGGGGCGGCCCGGTTTCCACGACGCGAAGACGCGCTCCAGTTCCGGAACGAGCTGCTTCATGGTGAGGTCGCCGGTCGCAATCAGCGTGCTGTTGTTGGGCTGGAACCAGGTCCCATGCCACGCCACGAGCTCGTCCCGGGTGAGCGGGGTCAGCGTCGCTTCGTAGCCCGATCCCGTCAGCGGCATGCCGTAGGGATGGCCCTCCCCATAAACCAGCCGGGGCACAATGCGCAGAGCCGCGGCATTCGGTTGCGCCTGCTCCTGACGGATCCGTGAAATCCGCTGCTGTTTGATGAGCGTGACTTTGTCTTCGGGAAACGAGGGGTGAAGCACCACGTCCGACAGTATGTCCAGGGCCGGTCCCAGTTTCAGCGACAAGGCGTCAAGGGAAACCACGGAGAGATCGAGGGTGTTGGCCGTGGAGAGGTTCGCACCGCTGGCATCGAGATCGTCGGCGATGCGGAACGCGTCGCGCGTGGTCGTCCCCTCGTCCAGCACATCCATGGCGAGGCCGGCCAGGCCGGCTTTCGCCGCCGAATCCGAGGAGAACCCGGCATCGACCGAAAGCGCCAGGTTCACGAGCGGGATGGAATGGCGTTCGAGCAGCATGACCTTCAGACCGTTGCTCAGGGTGGCGCGTTGAACCTCCGGAAACTTCACCTCCGGCGCATCACCAAGGAGGGGGAGAGCCTTGCGGTCGACCATAGTCCGGCCCGGCGAGAACGACGGGTAGGGCTTCACCACCAGCGTGTAGTGGTTCGTGGCGAGCCAATCCTTGCCCGCGCCTCGCACTTCGGCGGGTGTCGCGGTCGCCATGCGTTCGAGCCGCGCCAGGTAAGCGTCCGGGGCGCCGCCGTAGGTCATGCTTTCGGCGAGGACATCCGAACGACCGCCAAAGCCACCGAGGCGTTCCGAGCCGCGGACGAACTCGGAGAGGTTGCGGCTCTGGGCTCGTTGCAGCTCGGCGGCGCCAGGCCCGTCTTTCAGAAGATCGTCGACAACCGCATCGATCTCTTTTTCGACCGTCGCCGGATCGACGCCCGGCTTGACCGTGGCGATGATCAGGAACGTGCTCGCCAGCTCGCCGTCATTGAGAAGTGCGTTGACCGCGGTGGCGAGGTTCTTCTCATAGACCAGGCGGCGGGTGAGCCGCGCGCTCTTGGAACCGCTGAGCACATCTCCCAGGAGGCTGAGCTGGAGGAATTGCGGGTCACGCCAGGCCGGGGCGTGATAGACGCGATAGATCCTCGCCTGAGGCACGCGGTCCTGCATCTCGTCACGGATGTCGCGGTCGAGTTTCGGGACCCAGGTTTCCATCCTCGGGAGCGGCGGTCCGGGAGCGATGCCGCCGAAGTACTTCGCCGATAGCTCACGGGCGCGTTCCGGCGTGATATCGCCGGCGAGCGCCAGGACACAGTTGTTCGGGCCGTAGTAGGTCCGGTACCACTCCTTTACGTCATCGAGCGATGCCGCATCGAGGTCCTTCATGCTGCCGATCGTCGACCAGGAGTAAGGATGGGAGTAGGGATAGACCGTCTCCGCTATGCCGGAGAACACTCGGCCGTAAGGCTGGTTCTCACCCTGCCGCTTCTCGTTCTGGACCACGCCACGTTCGCGCTCGAGCATCTCCTTCGAAATCTGACCGGAGAGGAAGCCCATGCGATCCGCTTCGAGGTAGAGAGTGCGCTCCAGCGCGGATACCGGCACGTCTTCGAAAAAGTTCGTGCGGTCGGTGTTCGTGGTCCCGTTGCGGTTGTTGGCGCCGAGGTCGTCCATGGCCTCGCGGAATCCGTGCGGGTAGTTCTCGCTGCCGTTGAAAAAGAAGTGTTCGAAGAGATGGGCAAAGCCGGTCTTGCCGCGCTTCTCGTTGCGGGAACCGACGTGGTACCAGAGATTCACCGCAACGACGGGGACGCTGTGATCCTCGTGGACGAGAACGGTCAGACCGTTGTCGAGAACGATCTTCTGGTAGGGGATCTCGAACCTCGACCGATCGAAGGACTCCTTCGGCGTCGTTGGCTGGGCGCCGGGCACAGCACCTGCGGGAATGGCAAAAGCAAGGAAGGCAATGACCATCTTCTTCATGGAGGAAATTGTAGTCCTCCATGACGGCGAGGGGGCGGAGATGAACGGGCTGCTTGCACCCGCGAAGCCGTCATCTGGCCCGACCGCTCCGGCCCCATCCTCCTCGTGCTGATCAGGACGACGGCCGCGACTCCACATGCTCGTGCACAAGGGCGCCGAGATCGAGGAGGCGGGTAGCGTCCCGGCCTTCGACCCGACCCGCGATCTCGAGGAGGCAACGCCCCAGGGCGCAGGACTTGACTCGGCCATGGGGGGACCGTTCACCAGAGGCACAGAAGTTCGGAGACATCGGCGATAGGTTGGAAAGACCGGAGCCTCTCCCCGTGTCCACGCGCGGGATTTGAGGCGTGCCGACTTCGTCCGATCGGGTGCTGGTGAAAGCTGCTATCTTTTGGCGCGGTCTTCGGACCGATCGTCGGCGCCGCGTGGTTGAGCGCCCACTTCCCCGCCTCCCAGTAGGATAAGAACATGAAAAAGTCGGGGGCGAGCCAAGGCCAGTCGGCATCGGAGCTGATCTCGAAAAGAATCGCCGAACTCGGGGACTGGCGCGGGGAAACCCTCGGCAGAATTCGCGAGTTGATCAAGGAAGCAGACCCGAGCGCCGTCGAGGAGTGGAAGTGGATGGGCACTCCGATTTGGTCGCACGACGGCATCATCTGCACCGGCGAATCGTACAAGAAAGTTGTGAAGCTCACCTTCGCCAAGGGCGCGTCTGTCAAGGATCCGGACCGTCTCTTCAATTCGAGTCTCGACGGAAACGTCCGCCGCGCGATCGACATCCACGAGGGAGAAGCAGTTGACGAGTCCGCTTTCAAGGCGCTTGTTCGCCAGGCGGTCGCCCTCAACAGTTCCCGCAAGTCGAAACCTTCGAAGAAAGCGAAGTCCTAAAAGGGATTCCGCCCCTCAAGCAGGTGCGGCGCGAAGATGTTCGGGCCCTACTTCTGCGCGCGGAAGCCGGCGCCTGTGACGCTGATCTCCCCGCTGCTCTGCTATTCAATGGGACCGCCGCGCCAGGTCGGCAAGGGCTTCCTCCCGAGCGCAACCGCCACTGCTTCGCGCGCCAGGAGCCGCTCACAGCCCGCGGCCAAAAGCCGCTGCGCCGTGGCCCGCAGGTAGGTGTTGACGGCATGAAGGTCATTGCGATTGTAGGCATTGAGGCAAGGTCCCATCGGCAGGATCGAAAGGGTTATCTCCGGGTGGTCATGCTCTCCCAGTTGCCGCGCTCCCTTGCGCACCATCTCCAGGTAGCACAATCCGGCGCCATCGGCAGTGTGGGCCAGGATGCCGATGTGTCGCTTCATAAACAGGTCCACCTCAGTTCAGGCACGGGCGATGCGCAAGATGGCAGCGATGGAGTGATCTATGTCTGCGTCGCTCGTGGCCCATGAGATCACACTCAGACGCATCGCCGTCTTCCCTTGCCCGTGGGATTCTCCAGCAGGATCACTTGCGCGCTTTGAAGACAACGCCTCCCTTTGGCGCTGCTTCGAACGTCCAATTCCCGCGCTCAACCGCGGGGTCGAGCCACTCGACCGTTATCGAGGCAGGTGAACGCTTCTTCCTCGGCGCGACCAAGGACAGCCGATAGACGGTCCCGCGCCTTACGATGCGCACCTCGTCACCCCGGTCGCAGGCATCGAATAGCTGAAACAGTCTCTTCCGACTTTCCGTGCTGAGATCTCCATGCGTACAGTGTACAGCGGGGCGTCTCACTCAAAAGCTCCAAAGCTGCGGGCGGGGACTGTGCCCTACTCGATCCCCCTTGTGAGAGCCGAGGTGTAATGCCGATCCAGGCCACCTTCCTATTCATCTTGCGAGGATGAGCGCTTGGACCGCCCTTGGCGACGCTCGACGATGGCTCAGCGCCCGCAGGATTGCGTCGAGCACCAAATCCAGCTCCTTGCCCACGTCTTCCGCCAGGAACCGCAGCACCAGATAGCCGCTCTCCTGCAGCAACTGGTCCTTGCGCCGGTCACGCCGGTACGCAACGGGGTCCGCAAGGTGTTGCGCGCCGTCCAACTCAACCGCCACTCGGGCGTCCCGGCACAAGAGATCAACTTCGAGTTTCCCCATCCCGTCGAACGCGATGGGTAACGCCACGTTGAGGCCGAAACGCCCCTTGGTCTCCGGCAGGGTCTCCAGGCGCCGGTACAGGAAAGCCTCGGTCGCACTCCGTGCTCGGTCCACGCCTTCTGTGTCAGGCGGCACCACCCTGGCGGCATGGACGAACAGGTTGGCCAGGGGTGCGGTCACGCCATCCCGGACGAGCCTCCGTACGCTGCCGGAATAGTCGCGCTTCCACACCGGGTCCGAGGGGAGGACCACATCGGCGGGCCAGCCCGGTATGGCGCTGGCCGGGAGGAGAATAGTGTAGCCAACTGACTCGTAGCCGCGGCAGCGCCGGTCGAACATCCGCGCCAGCATGAAAACGTTGAGATCCGCGTAGTCGTAGATGCGCACCTGGTGCTTGCCGTCGTACAGCCGATGCAGACGGCCGGCATACTGGGCGATGGTTCCCCGCCACGAGACTGGAAGAGTGAGAAACAACGTGTCGAGACGTGGATCGTCGAAACCCTCGCCGACGTGCTTGCCGGTGGCGAGGATGGCCCGTGGTTCATCCCGAGGGATAGCTGCGAGTCGATCGGTGACAGCCTGCCGCTGCTTCTTTCCCAGCCCCGCTCGCAGGACCACAAGGTGGCGCACCCTTTCGACGAGCCCCAGCGCAAGGCGGTCGAGATGGTCGTTCCGCTCCGTCAGCACGAGTGGCGACCGACCGGCGTTCAGAGACTCCACCACGTCGTCGCAGATCCGACGGTTCCGGGGCTCGTCATCCACCAGATCCTGGTAGAGAGCCTGGAACTCCAGTCTCTTGTCGGAATCAGGACTTCGGCTCGGCTGAAAGGGTGTTGCCTGAACCAGGACGAGATGTTCGAACGGGCGAGCCTTTGCCTGTGCTCGATCGCTCACCCGATAGCGCACGGGCCCACATTGCATGAAGACGATCGGATGATGGCCGTCCTTCCGAGCAATGGTCGCCGACAGCCCCGCCACGAATCGCGCCCTCGCCTGGCGCGCGACCTGCTCGAAGCTATGCGCCGATATGTGGTGGCACTCGTCAACGATGAGGTGGCCGTAGCCAGCCACGCGATCATCAACGACACCCTTCTTCACAAGGCTCTGAATGACGGCGATGTCGAGCAATCCGGTCGGTCGGGTTCGCCCTCCGCCGATTCGGCCGATCGACTTCCTGGGAATGCCGAGAAACATGGAGAGTCGCTCAATCCACTGATCGAGCAGTTGACGCCGGTGCACGAGGACGAGTGTGCTGACGCCCCGCTGTGCGATGAGCCACGCGGCGACCACAGTCTTGCCGAACGCCGTCGAGGCCGCCAGGACGCCCGTGTCGTGCGCCAGCATCGCCTCCGCCGCCGCCTTCTGGTCCGGACGGAGCTCGCCCTGGAAGCTCATTTCCAAGGGGCCGCCAGCGTGGCGCTCGTCGCGAACGGTCACGTGAACGCCCAAAACGCCAAGCGCCGCGCGGACCTCGTCAAGGCATCCTCGCGGCAGGCCGATGTGCCGCGCGTGATCCTCGGCGCAGGCGATCACGCGCGGCTTGTCGTACGTGGACAACCGCATCGCCTGCGCCTTGTAGAACTCGGGGTTCTGGAAGGCGGCCAGGCGAAGCAACCGGTTGCGGAGCCCGGGTGGCATTCCAGCCTTGGCGATGTAGATCTGATTGCCGAGAATCAACTCCAAGGTCTGAGGCAGGCCGACGATGGCGACTTCCTTCGGGCGCCGCGACGGCGGAACCGCCCAGGGCGCGTCTTCGCCGTCGTCTGCTGGCGGCAACCGGACCGCGAGCACGCGACCCTGTCGCTCGGCGCCCTGGACGATCCCTTCGATCTGTTCGCGGCCCATTCGACGCACGCCCGCGAGAAACGCCCACTGGTCTGGCCAGGGGACAAAGTGGTCATCGAGGAAGATGCCATTGTTCTGCTTGCGAGGTCCCATTTGCAGGGGCAGCGCGATGAGGTTCCCGAATCCTCCGTGCGGCATTGTGTCCTGATTCGGAAAAAGACGGTCATACGAATCCAGGCCCACGTCCGGCCGGCTCTCCATGGTCTCGGTCAGCACGTGCGACCCCAGCCTTCGAGCCAGGGCCGCCGGAATGGCCTCCTCGAAGAAGAACCAGACGTGCGCGCCTCGCCCGGAGCGTGACCGTTCGAGGGCGGCTTCAAGGTTCAATCGGCGGCAAGTATCGAGAAACGCAGCCGCGTCCTCGCGCCAATCGGCTTTGTCGAAATCGACGGCAAGGAGGAAGCATGTCTCGTCCTGGAGCAGCGGGTAGACGCCCGCGACAAAGGCTTGACCCTTGGGGTCGGAGCCGGAAAGGTGCCAGCGAATGACGTCGTCGGTGACCGGGAGGAACCGGCGGTTTGGACACTCGGCGCATTTGATGCGCGGCTTCTCGCAGACGCCGCGCACCCACTCGTTCGCGCAGGCGGGCGCGTAGCCGGATTTGCCGGTCTTGCGGTTTTCGAATCGACGCGCGTACACATCGTCGCGGCCGCGGAACAGTGACCGGAACAGCGCGATCTTGGCCTGGGACGACGATGTCCGATCGATGAGACTCGTGCTCATGTCCGGCGCCTGGGACACTGACCTTCCCATCAGCGCAGGTACGCGGCGAGGGGCGAGTTCAGGTCTCTCAGGCCCTTCGCCGCGCGCTGCGCCAGTACCAGCGCCCCGGTGGGCGAAAGGTGGATGTTGTCGGCGAGGCCGCCTGGATAGTTTGGATGCTGGCCTGGTTCAAGGTGCTGAAACAGTTCCTTCGAGCCCTCGGGGCCATACTCCGTCACCGCCGCGGCGCTTATCGCCTGCATGTCGAGAAGGGGCGCGCTTTCGCTGCGGGCGACTTCCCGCACGATGTCCGGATAGGCGCCATGGGTGTCTTGCAGCGTTCCGTCGGCGTTGAACCGCCGCACCACGATCGGCGTGGCCAGGATTGGGAAGGCCCGTCGCGCGCGCACCTCGGAAACGAAGCGGGTGAAGTTCGACCGATACTCGGCGGGCGGGGTCTGCTCTTCGTCGATGGATCCGTCGTTGTGGCCGAACTGGATGATCACGTGGTCGCCGTCTTTCACGTTCGCGATCAGATCGGCCCAGAAGCCCTCACTCAGGAAGGTGCGGCTGCTGCGGCCGCGCCGGGCGTAATTCCGAACGAGCAGACGATCTTCGCGGAAGAGCGGTTGCAGTTCCTCGCCCCATCCGGTTTCGGGGCGACGGTCGGGCAAGCCCTCGCCCATCGTGGAGTCGCCGGCGAGGTGAAGAGTGACGCGGCCCGCCGGCCCGGGCCCGGGCGTGCCGGGAGCGACGGCGGTGGGGGTGGCGCCGCTCCCGCCCCCGCAGGCCCCGAGGACGGTGCAAAGCAGGGGTGCCACCAATGTTCTCAGGGAACTCATCTGCCTAAGATAACTTCAAGGGGAAGTCGGGCCGCG
>JAENWE010000432.1 GCA_016650185.1 Vicinamibacteria bacterium
GGTGACCTTGGAGGAGGGGTCACACCCGTTCCCATTCCGAACACGGCAGTTAAGCCCTCCATCGCCAATGGTACTGCCAGGGCAACCTGGTGGGAGAGTAGGACGTTGCCGGGATTTTTCTTCTTCATTGTTTCAAGTCGGACCATAGAGGCCCCATTTCCCCATTTGCGAATTCTCCTGAGAATCCGTGGCGGGATTCTTGGGGCTTTTCGTTTTTGGGCCCTCGTCTCTTCTTCAACGAGTCGTGGCTCCCTGAGGTCTAGAATCCAACTTCCATCTCCTGGAGGCTTCAACCCCGATGTCCGGTCACTCGAAATGGCACACGATCAAACACAAGAAGGGCGCCCTTGACGCAAAGAGGGGCAAGATCTTCACCAAGCTGATCCGCGAGATGACCATCGCCGCCCGGATCGGAGGCGGCAATCCCGACATGAACCCCCGGCTCCGCACCGTCGTGGACAAGGCGAAGGCCGCGAACATGCCCGCCGACAACGTCAAGCGCGCCATTCAGAAAGGGACCGGGGAACTCGAAGGAGTGACGTACGAGGAGCTCACCCTGGAGGGCTATGGGCCGGGAGGCATCGCGGTCCTCGTCGAAGGCACCACCGACAACCGCAATCGCGCGGTGTCGGAGATTCGCCACATCTTCAGCAAGCACAACGGCAACCTGGGAACCGCGGGTTGCGTTTCGTACCTCTTCCAACAGAAGGGCTACATTGCCATCGCGGCCGACAAAACGACGGAGGACCAGTTGATGGAAATCGCTCTCGAGGCGGGCGCGGATGACATCCTGACCTCGCCGGAGGGCTTCGAAATCTACACCACCCCCCAGGCTCATGAGGCGGTACTGAACGCGGTCAAGGCCGCGGGGATCGAGCCCGACGATTCGGAGATCGGGAAGTACGCCGAGAACACGATCGCCCTCGACGGAGGCAAGGCCTCTCAGATGATGCGGCTGATCGAGGCGATGGAAGACAACGATGACGTCAACAATGTGTGGACGAACTTCGACGCCACTAGCGCGACCGAGTCCTAGGACCAAACCCTGATCGTCCTCGGCATTGACCCCGGCCTCGTCAACACTGGCTTTGGCGTCATCGAACTGGGGCCGAGGCGAAAGTACCGCGTGATCGACTTCGGCGTGATTCGCCCAGCCGTCAAGGCGCCTCTTGAGTCTCGACTGCTGGCCATCTACCGCGGACTTTCCGCCATCATTGAAAAACACGGGCCGGAGAAGGCAGCGGTTGAGGGCATCTATCAGGCGAAGAACGCCCAAAGCGCACTCACCCTTGGGCACGCCCGTGGCGCGGCACTTCTCGCGGCCGCGGCCGCCGGCCTTCCTCTCGCGGCCTTCGCGCCCGCCACGGTGAAGGCACACGTGAGCGGCTATGGCCTGGCGAACAAACAACAGGTCTCCTGGATGGTGAGCAGGCTCCTCGGCCTTCCCGCGGACCTGCTCCCCGGCGATGCCTCCGATGCGCTGGCTCTGGCCATCTGTGGCGCTGATCTGATGCCGCTCGCGCGAGGCGAAAAGGCCCGATGATCGGCTTTCTGCGCGGGGTCCTCCTGCGAAAGAACCCGCAGGAGATTCTGCTTGATGTGGCTGGTGTCGGGTACCGTGTTCTGGTCCCCGTCTCCACCTTCTGCCGCCTGGGCGAAGGGGGTGCGGAGGCGCAGCTCTTGGTGCACACCCACGTTCGCGAGGATCAGCTCGTCCTCTATGGCTTCGCGACATCATCCGAGCTCGAGATGTTCGAGAAGCTGATCAGCGTCAGTGGCGTCGGGCCGAAAGTAGCTCTCGGCGTTCTATCCGGAATCGAGGCGGAAGAGTTGGTTCATGCCATTCGCGCCAACGATCTCGCCCGGCTCACCCGGGTGCCCGGGGTGGGCAAGAAGACGGGCGAACGAGTGATCCTCGAGCTCAGGGACAAGCTGGCTTCGTTCCAAACGGCGACCCCTCCGCACCAGACCCAATCCCCCCAACGAGCCGACCTTCTCTCCGCCTTGGCCAACCTCGGGTATTCATCGACAGAAGCCGAACGCGCCGCCCAAGAGGCTTTCCGTGCGCAACCCGAGGCCTCGCTCGGGGAACTTCTGCGCGAAGCGTTGCGCAACATCTCGAGACGCTAGACCTTGGCCTCCGACGATCCCCGTCTCATTTCTCGAGCCCGGCTGGAGGACGACGTTCGGTTCGACGTTTCCCTTCGGCCGCTCCGACTCGTGGACTACATTGGCCAGCGCCACGTCGTGGAGAACCTCGCCGTCTCCATTGAGGCCGCGAAAAACCGAAACGAAGCCCTGGACCACATCCTGCTCTTCGGCCCTCCCGGAGTAGGCAAGACCTCGCTCGCCCACGTCATTGCCAACGAACTGGGCGTGCCCATCAAGACGACGTCGGGTCCCGTGGTCGAACGTGCCGGCGATCTGGCCGCGCTTTTGACCGCCCTCGATGATCGGGAGATCCTCTTTATCGACGAAATCCATCGCCTCGACGCCAGGGTGGAGGAGATCTTGTACCCAGCCCTGGAGGATTTCAGCCTCGACCTGATGATCGGGACCGGCCCCGGGGCCCGGTCGATGCGGGTTCCCTTGAAGCCGTTTACCCTCATATCGGCAACCACGCGCGCCGGACTGCTGACCGCACCTCTGCGCAGCCGATTCGGTATCGTGATGCACCTTGACCTTTATGGGGCAGACGACCTTCAGATCATCGTCACCCGATCGGCCCGTCTCCTGGGCGTGCCGCTGGATGAAGAAGGCGCGTCTCAGATCGCGCGGCGGAGCCGCGGCACGCCGCGCATCGCGAACCGTCTCCTGCGCCGAGTGCGCGACTTTGCCCAGGTTCGGGCCCAGGGGCATATCACCGGGAGGGTGGCGGACGATGCCTTGAAGCTCTTGGCCGTTGACGATTTCGGCTTCGACGAAATCGACCGAAAGTTGCTCCTCACCATCATCGAGAAATTCGCCGGCGGCCCGGTAGGCCTCGGAACCCTCGCCGCTTCGATCGGGGAGGAGCCAGACGCCATCGAGGACATTTACGAGCCGTACCTCCTCCAGATCGGCTTTATCGACCGCACCCCCCGTGGCCGCGTGGCCACTGCCCACGCCTACCGACATTTCGGCCTCGACCGGGCAGAAGCCGAGCGCCCGCAGAAGAAACTGTTCTGAAGACCGAAGAATTCGATTTCGATCTCCCACCAGATCGTATCGCACAGGTTCCCCTTCCCGAGCGGGACGCTTCAAGGCTCCTCGTGCTCAACCGCGCGAACGCCAACATCGAACACTCTCGCTTTTGTGCCCTGCCCGGTTTCCTCCAAACGGGCGATCTCCTCGTGGTCAATCGCAGCCGAGTCGTGCCCGCCCGTCTGCTGGGGACGACACGGGGCGGAGGACGGGCCGAAGTTTTCTATCTATTTCCGGAGCCCACGGACCCGACCACCTTCCGCGCCTTCGTTCGCCCCGGTCGGAAGCTCCCGATCGGGGCAGTGGTGAGGCTTGGAGGCCCCGACTCCTGCACGGTCGTCGCCGTCCACCCGGACGGCGCACGCACAATGCGATTTGAGGGCCACTCCAACCTGCTGGAAACCGTCCAAAGGCTCGGACATCTGCCCCTACCCCCATATATCGACCGCGCCGCCGGCCCTCTCGATCAGGATCGATATCAGACGGTCTTCGCCAAAGAGCCCGGGAGCGTCGCCGCTCCCACCGCCGGCCTCCACTTCACCGAGGCCCTCCTGGCCCGACTGCGCGACAAGGGGGTGCTCATCCACGAGATCATGCTGCACGTCGGTCCGGGAACCTTCGCCCGCGTACACGCCGCGAATATTGACGAGCACCGTGTCCCGCCCGAAGCCTTCTTTGTACCCGACGAGACCGCGAAGGCCTATGCCGCCACCAAAGCGGGCGGGCATCGGGTCATCGCGGTCGGGACCACCACGGTGAGGACACTCGAGAGCGTCGCCCAACCAGGGGGAATCAAGGCTGGCGCCGGCGAGACCAACCTGATGATCCGCCCCGGACACCGGTTCCAGACGATCGACGCGATGATCACGAACTTCCATCTGCCGAAATCCTCCCTGTTGTTTCTCGTCTCAGCCTTTGCCGGGCGGGAAGCGGTCCTTCACGCCTACGGCGTGGCCATCAGCGAGGGCTATCGGTTCTACAGCTATGGTGACGCCATGTTCATCCACGGGTCGCCGCCGACCGAAGGCTAGACTCAGACTTCCATGCCATCTTCGGGTCTCAGCGGAGTCGTGCGTCTCATTGGGGTCAGCCTCTTCATCCTGCTCCTTCCCGCTGCTTGCAAGAAGCTCGGCCAGATTGATGTGCCGGCCACCACACCAAACCCACCGGAGGGCGCCCTTCCCTCGCCTCAACCCACCGGTAGCGTCGTGATCGGTGCCCCGAACTCCAGCCCAACCCCAACTCCCCCGCCTACTTCTTCTCCGACCCCGACCTCGTCACCGTCGCCCACCCAGTCTCCAAGCGCCGCGTCCTGCTCCCTTCCGGCCCTGCCCGACGGCTCACCCTGCCGTCTCGAGACCCCCACATTCCAGCTACAAGTGGAGGCCGCCCAGGCGGAAGTCCTCAGAACCCGTCCCGACCTTTTTGTCGGGAACACCGTCCGAAGTGAAGACAACTACGTTCAAGAAGTAGCCCGCGTTCTGCGGACGCGCGGCCTTTGCGCCGCGCAAGGTGGTCCGAAAGATGAAGTCGCGGTCAAGATAACCAACGAGTGGAACGATCAATACGACATTGTGCTCGGGAACGGCCAAACTTGGACCCGCTACCAGGTGACTTGCAGACCCGCACGCTTCTAGTCTGCCCACAAGACCACTCCAACTCGACAATCCCCGAAGGCCCATGACTGAACTCGATATCACCCAACTGAATGACGTCGTGCGCGAGCAGTCCCTGCGCGTCCAGGCCGCCGCCACCGAGATCCGGAAGATCATCGTGGGTCAGCCCGCGCTCATCGAACGTCTTCTGGTCGCCCTGCTCTGCCGCGGTCACCTTCTCGTCGAGGGGGTTCCCGGCCTCGCCAAGACCCTGGCCATCAAGACCTTCTCCAGAGTCCTAGACCTTTCCTTCTCCCGGATTCAGTTCACCCCCGACCTCTTACCCGCCGATCTGGTAGGGACGTTGATTTTCCAGCCCAAGTCGGGGGATTTCGCCGTCCGCAAGGGGCCGGTCTTCGCCCACCTCGTCCTGGCTGACGAGATCAATCGCGCCCCCGCCAAGGTTCAGTCCGCGCTCCTGGAAGCCATGCAGGAAAGGCAGGTGACGATCGGCGACACCACCTACCCGCTGCCCGAGCCTTTTCTGGTCTTCGCGACCCAGAACCCTATCGAGCAAGAAGGCACCTACCCCCTCCCCGAGGCCCAAGTGGACCGCTTCCTGATGAAGGTCCGAATCGACTATCCGAAGAAGGACGAGGAGCGACAAATCCTCGATAGGATGCTCCTCCTTTCCCCCGACGAATTCAGCGTGTCGAAGCGACTGGACCAAGCGTCCGTCCTGGCTCTGGCCAGACTGGTTCGGAACATTCACCTCGACGAGCGAGTCCGAAACTACATCATCGACGTTGTGACCGCAACCCGCAAGCCGCGTGAGGTGGGTCTTGGAGATCTGTCCCATCTGATCAGCTTCGGCGCGTCTCCGCGCGGCACTCTGGCCTTCTCTGAGGCCGCCCGTGCGGTCGCCTTCCTGCGCGGACGGGGCTATGTGGTTCCCGAGGACGTCAAGGAAATTGCTCGTGATGTCCTCCGTCACCGGATCCTGCTGACCTATGAGGCCGAGGCCGAGAACGTGACCAGCGATGCCGTCGTCGATCGTATCCTGGAACGCGTCGAAGTCCCCTGACCGCAAAGGCCCCGGCCTTCGAGAAGAGAACCGTGTCCACACTCGACCGCGAGACATTACGCAAGATCAGAAGGATCCGGCTGCACACTCGCCTGATCCTGGAGTCCGGCATTGTCGGCAGCTACCACGCGGCCTTCAAGGGCCGGGGGATGGAGTTCGCCGAGCTTCGGGAATATCAGCCGGGCGACGACATCCGAACCATCGACTGGAACGTGACCGCACGCTCGGGTGTGCCCCATGTCAAGAAGTACATTGAGGAGAGAGATCTCACCCTTCTGCTCCTCGTCGACATCTCAGGCTCGTCCTCCTTCGGCTCCCGCTATCTGGCCAAGCGCGACCTGGCGGCCGAGTTGTCGGGCGTTCTAGCCTTTTCGGCGGTGGCCAACAAGGATCGCGTTGGAGCGGTGCTCTTCTCCGACGAAGTCGAGATGTTCATCCCCCCCTTGCGCGGCGAGATGCACGCCCTCCGAATCGTCCGGGACACGCTGGTCCACCAGGCCCGATCCAAGGGCACGTCAATCCAAAAGGCCGTCCGTTTCGCTCGCGGGATTCTGAAACGACGGTCGATCGTCGCCCTCATTTCGGACTTTCAGGACCACGGCTATGAGAAGACGCTCGCCGCTCTCAGAAGGAAGCACGATGTCTTCGCGCTCCATCTTCGAGACCCGCTGGAGACCTCGATTCCCGACATCGGCCTGGTCCGCCTCACCGATCCGGAGACCGGCGAGGTCGTTGTTCTGGACACGAACGATCCGAGGGTCCGCGCTGCTCTCATGCCTCCGAATGCGGAAGAAATCCGAACCGGCCTGAGGCAATGTGGAGTGGATTCTCTTCCGCTCACCACTTCGGAGCCGTATGACCGTCCACTTCAGGGCTTCTTCAAGGGTCGGGAGCGCCGACGGTGAAGTTGTTTCTCGGAGTCTCTCTTTTTCTCTCGCTGGCCCAGGCGGGGCTTCCTCATCCCAGCCTGGAGGCCCGTCCCAGCACCTCAAACATCTCGATCGGCGAGAGGTTTCAAGTGACCCTCGAGACCCGGGGCGCGAGCACCACCACCTACGAATTTCCCAGGGAGATCAACACCGGGTCGGTCGAATTGATTCAGTCTCGGCCGGCCGGCGCGATGGCGACGACCGTGGTCTACGACGCTCAAGTGTTCGCCCTCGGGTCCGAGGCTCGCATTCCGGAGATAGAAGTTCGGTACAAGCTCGCCGATGGCGCCTCGGGCATCGTGAAGAGCCCTCCCGTCCCGCTCAACGTCATTTCCGCCCTCGACCCAAGCGATGAGAACCCGGCCCCCGCGGACTTCGCGCCGCCCGTCCCGGTTTTGGTCACAAGAGCTTTCTGGATAACCAGCGTTGCTGCGAGCCTCCTGCTGATTGCCGGATTGGTGCTGCTCATTCGACGCCTCAGATTCCCGAAGAAGCCGGTCGATCCGAGCGTCACGCCCGCCATTTCTCCCGAAGAAGAGGCGCTCACGCGCCTCGACGCCTTGTCCACGGAACGGGCTACTCTGGAGCCGAAAGCGTTCTACATACACCTCATCCAAATCCTAAAGCAGTACCTTGAGCGGCGCCTCGACGCCCCGGTTCTCGAGATGACCTCAACCGAGACCCTCGCTTTCGTGAAGGCCCACGCCTGGACCGCGCCCCATGTGGTGGGGCTGCGGGACCTCGTCACCTCCGCCGACCTGGTGAAATTCGGGGGCTCTTCTGATGCGTCCAACGCGGATCGTCAGATCCAGCTCACCCGCGATCTGGTTGGCCGCATTGACCGCCTGCGACGGGTCGAAAGAGAAATTCAGACGCACGAGGCGGATCGGCGGAAGACGGCATGATGTCCTTCTCCGCGCTCCAGTTCCAAACACCCTGGTGGCTTCTCCTTCTTCCCCTCCCGCTCCTCCTGGTTTTCTTTTCCCGCCGCCTGGAGGTCTTCGAGCCTAGGCTGAGCCTTCCCCGAACCGCCATGGCCCGGTCCCTGCGCCCCACCTTCCGCAGCAGGTTTCGGAATCTCCCCATCTGGCTGAGCGCCTTCGCCTTGACCCTGATGGTGGTGGCCCTGGCCCGACCGCAAAAAGGCCTGGGACGGGATCAACTCACGACCGAAGGAGTCGACATCGTGGTGGCGCTGGACGTATCCGGATCGATGGCCGCCCAGGACTTTCAGCCCGACAATCGCCTATCGGTCGCGAAATCCGTGGTGGCCGACTTCATCAAGAAGCGAACCCGGGACCGCGTCGGTCTGGTCGTCTTCGCCGGTCGGGCCATCACGCAATCGCCCGCGACCACAGATCAGGCCCTCCTCCTTCGACAGCTTGAGGACGTCGCCCTGGACCGATTGCCTGACGGCACCGCGATCGGATCGGGCCTGGCCACCGCGCTGTCGAGACTGAGCAAATCGGAGGCGAAAACCAAGCTCGTGGTGTTGGTTACCGACGGGGCGAACAACAGCGGGGAGATTGACCCCGAGACCGCCACCGATATCGCGAAGGCCATGCAGGTCAAGATCTACACAGTGGGCGTGGGCAAAGGGGGAATCGCACCCATTCCGGTAAGGGCTCAGGATCCTTTCACCGGCCGGATCGTTTCCCGCACCGTGAATATGGACGTCCCCATCGACGAGGCGCTCCTGAAGCGAATCGCGGAGCGAACCGGCGGCGCCTTCTTCTCGGCCACCGATGAGTCCAGCTTCCGTGACATCTTCGCTCGCATCGACGCTCTGGAGACGACTCGGCTCAAGAGCGTGTCGTTCCGCAGATTTCAAGAGCTCTTCCCTCCCTTCCTGACCGCGGCGCTCCTCTTTCTTCTTGTCGCCGGATTCTTGTGGACGCGTGGTCTGCGCGTGCTTCCGGCCTGAGCGCCATGACACTGGCTTCCCCCCTATGGCTCTTCACCCTCCTGGTCATCCCGGTCCTCGCCTGGGCGGGAGTCACCATCCATCGAAAGGATCGCCAGCGCATGGAGGCGCTGGTTACGCCCTCCATGTTCGAACGGCTTGGGCGCCGGTTCTCGCCGCGCACCGGAGCGGTAAGGAGCGCGCTTCTTGCGGCCGGAGCGTTCTTTCTTGTTCTCGCCATGGCCCGACCCCAATGGGGAATCGTGAGGGAGAGGGTGGAGCGAACCGGCGTGGACGTGGCGCTGGTCCTGGACACATCTCTTTCCATGTCCGTCGAGGACGTGTCCCCCAATCGCTTCTTTCTCGCCAAGCAAAGCCTGCTGGCTCTGATGACCAGGCTCGCCGGCGATCGCTTCTCTCTGGTCGCTTTTGAGGGCGACGCCTATCCCCTGGTGCCCCTGACCCTCGATGCGGATGCGGTCGGACTCTTTCTCGAAACGCTGGAACCGGGGTTCGTGCCCACTCCCGGATCGAACCTCCTGTCTGGAATCGAGGCCGGCATCGCCACGTTCGTGGATCCAAGCCGAGTCAACCGAGTGATCGTTCTGGTTTCGGACGGCGAAGATCTCGAGCAGAGCCTCGATGCGGCCGTGGCCGCGGCGAAGAAGGCCGGGGTTGTCATCTACACCGTCGGGGCCGGTTCCAGCCAGGGCGGACCGGTTCCGAACACGGACTCGACCGGGGCCCGAAGCGGTTACAAGCTGGAGAACGGCGAACCGGTGATATCGCGGCTCAACGGCGAGAACCTGAGCCGGCTGGCCCAGGCCACGGGAGGCAAGTTCACCCAGGTGGCACCGAACAATACGTCCCTCACCGCCATCGCCTCCGCCATCGAAGCTATGGAGAACAGACAGGCAGCCAGCGAATTCTCGTTCAGGAAGAAGGAGCGCTTCCAGATTCCGCTTGGTTTGTCCTTCGTTTCGTTTCTCCTTGCCTTCTTTGGGCCGGTTCTTCTCGAGCGGTTTCGCCGAAAGCGCGCACATCTACTCGTTGCGCCCCTGCTCCTGATCGCGCCGATGGCGCGCGCCGATCTCAAGGACGAAATCCTCGCCCGGCCTTCGCGCGAGACCAACAAGGGCCTGAAGGCGTATCAGAGCGGCGACACGGCGGAAGCGCTGGCCGCTTTCGAGAAGGCGCGAATGGCTCGGCCGGGCGCCGCGGCCACTCGATTCAACGAAGCCGTGGCGCAGGCAAAGGCGGGCAAAGCTCCCGAGGCCATCGAGACCTTCACCGCCCTCACTCGAGAGAAGAACGATCTGGGCTTCGAAAGCGATTACAACCTCGGAAACGCCCTGCTCGGAGCGCAGCAGCTGCCCGCCGCCGTCGCGGCCTACCGTGATGCTCTGCGCCTGAGGCCGGACGACGCCCGCGCCCGGCGAAATCTGGAAATTGCCCTGAGGCGGCTCGAGCAACAAAGGAAGGATCAGGAGAAGGACCAGAAAGACAAGAAAGACGACAAGCAGGACAAGGATCAGAAAAAAGATCAGCCCAACCCGGACGAGGGAAAGAAGGAGCCCCCAAAGACAGAGAAGCAACAAGAAAAGGAGCGCTTCCAGAAAGAAACGGGGATGTCGAAGGAGCAGGCGATGCAGCTCCTGAAGGCTTTGGAACAGAACGAAAAGGCCGAGCAGAAAAAGAGGCTCGAAGCGGAGCGAGCCAAGCGGCGCAAAGGAAAAGACTGGTGAGACGAATGGTCCAGGGAGCCTCGCGCATTGGCCGTGTTCTGTTCGTTCTCTTTGTACTCTGGGCCTCTCAGGCCAAGGCTCAGAACGGCTCGGTGCGGACGGAGGTGGACGCTCGAAGGATAGGAATAGACGATGCAGCCACCCTCTCCGTAATTCTCGACGGAGATGCCGCTGGACTCGACGCATCCCTCCCGCCGCTCAAGAACCTGCGCGTGGTGGCCGGGCCCTCGACTTCCACGCAAATCTCTTTCGTCAACGGCTCCATGTCCCGGCAGAAGATCCTATCCTTTGTCCTGAGGGCGGAGAGAACCGGCCCCGCGGAAGTGGGCGCGGTTTCGGTCCAAGGCTATTCCCCAACCCCTTCCATCACCATCGAAGTTGTGCCCGGGGCCATTCGTCCGGCTCAGCCGCAGGATCCATTTGGGCGGGATCCTTTCGGCGGCAGGGATCCCTTCGAAGAAATCTTCGGCCGGCCCCAGCGCCGGCAACCGGTCAACCAGGGAAAGCTCTTCGTTGACGCCGTTCTCTCTCGTCCACGCGCCATGGTGGGTGAGCCCGTTCTGGTTACCTACCATGTCTATACGCAGATATCGCTTTCCGGGGTGGAGTTCGCGGAGGCCCCGAAATACCCGGGATTCTGGGCGGAGGAAATAGATCGCAACCGCGATGATTCTTCCGGACAGAACACCACGGTTGAAGGAGAGGCCTATCTGCGCTATCCCGTCCTTGAGCGTCTTCTTTATCCCACCAAGCCGGGCCTTCTCGAAATTCCAGAAGCGCGGCTCCGCCTGGTTCCCGCCGGCGGAACCTTCGGGGTGGCGGCCCCCATAGAACGCGGCACCAAGGCTTTGAGAGTGAAGGTGGACCCGCTCCCGAAAGACGCGCCCGAAGGGAGCGCGGTCGGGTCCTTCGAAGTCCAGGCTTCGGCAGACCGCACGAACATTGTGCTCGGTGACGCCCTTGCCTTCCGCTTCACAGTGAAGGGTCGCGGCAATCTCAAATGGATTGACGCCGCGCCGGGACTCGAGATCCCGGGCGCCCGCGTGTTCCCTCCCCGTGTCGTCTCCGACCTCAAGACCACGAGGCAGGGAATCGAAGGCCGGAAGACGTGGGAATTTGTGGTGGTTCCGGAAGGAGTCGGGGCTCTCGAAATCCCCTCGGTTCCATTCGCGTATTTCGATATCGCAAGCCAATCGATGAAAACGACGCAGACGGAGGCAATTTCCGTGACGGTCTTGGCCGCCGTTGCCACCCAGAGCGACAGCCCCAGGAGCGCCACCACCGCGATCTCGCTCCGGGCCGACCTCGACCGGCCCCAAAGTGATCTGTCCCTGCTTGCCTCCATGCTGGCGCTCGTCTCTGTGCTCGCCCAGGTCTTCGCCTGGCGTCGCCCGTCCGCGGGTCAGGGCAAGGGCAGCAACAAGGCGGCGGTAGCCGCGGCCCTTCGCGAACTTCGGGATGAACGACTCCTGAGCGGCACCAAGGAAAGAGCGGCCGCCCGGATAACCGGGGCCATCGA
>JAENWE010000433.1 GCA_016650185.1 Vicinamibacteria bacterium
AGGAAGGAGGCGCCCGCACTCTCCTCGCCGCCGAAGCCGAGCGAACCGTCGACCAGACCGTCCACGAACCACTTGAAGCCGACCGGCACCTCGTAGAGTTTCCGGCCCAGGCTCGCGCTCACACGGTCGATCATCGTGCTGCTCACCACGGTCTTTCCCACCCCGGCGCCGAGACTCCATCGCGGACGATGCCGGAACAGGTGGTGGATGGCGACCGCGAGATAGTGATTGGGCGGAAGGAGTCCCGTGCTCCGGGTCACGATTCCATGCCGGTCGTGGTCGGTGTCGCAGGCGAAGGCGATGTCGAAGCGATCCTTGAGTCCGATCAGCCGCTGCATCGCGTAGGACGAGGACGGGTCCATGCGGATGCGCCCGTCCCAATCCACGGTCATGAATGCGAAGGTTGGATCGACGACCTCGCTGACCACCGTGAGGTTCAGGCGGTAACGCTCGGCGACCTCGGCCCAGTAGTGGACTCCGGCCCCGCCGAGCGGATCGACGCCCAGCCGAAGGGTCGCTCCGCGGATCGCCTCCATGTCGATCACGTTGCCGAGATCGCGGACGTAGGCGCTGCGATAGTCGTGCCGGTGCGTCGTGGCGGCGCGCAGCGCCCGCTCGACGGGCATGCGCATGACACCCGCGAGGCCGGCCTTGAGAAGCTGGTTCGCCTCGGCTTCGATCTGATGGGTAACGCCCTTGTCCGCCGGCCCGCCGTGCGGCGGGTTGTACTTGAACCCTCCGTCCTCCGGCGGGTTATGAGAAGGCGTCACGACGATGCCGTCGGCGAGGCCGGTGGTCCGACCCAGGTTGTAGGTGACGATGGCGTGGGACACCACGGGGGTCGGCGTGTATTCGTCGTGCTCAGAAAGCATCACCTCCACTCCGTTTTTGGCCAGTACTTCGAGGGCGCTGGCCCAGGCGGGCACCGACAGCGCGTGGGTGTCGATGCCGAGAAAGAGCGGCCCGTTTGTGCCCACCTGCGTCCGGTAGCGACAGATCGCCTGGGTGATCGCGAGGACGTGCCATTCGTTGAAGCTCTTGCCGAACGCGGACCCCCGATGACCCGACGTGCCGAAAGCCACCTGCTGACCCGGGAACGCGGGATCGGGCACCTCGGTGTAGTAGGCGCTGACCAGCCTCGGAACGTTGACCAGGATCGAAGGGGGTGCCGGCTTGCCCGCCAGAGGGCTGATTTTCATGAACCCTGTCATCCCAGGACGACCTCGACTTTGTGGTCCGCGCCGTCGTCCGACAAGGGGACGGAGGGGTCGCTCAGTTGCATGACCTTCCCATCGAGCAAGATCCGGGCCACTCCGCGGCTGACGCCGTTCGGGTTCAGGACACTGATCGCGTAGCGTGCGGAGTGGTAGCGGAAGGCGATTTCGAAACTTGGCCAGGCCTTCGGAACGCAGGGATCGATGACGAGGGTCTTGCCCCTCAGGCGAAACCCGAGGATCCACTCGAGTCCGGCGCGATACATCCATCCGGCCGAACCGGTGTACCAGGTCCACCCCCCTCGCCCGACGTGGTCAGGCTCGGAGTAAACGTCGGCGCACATGACGTAGGGCTCGACCGTGTAGCGACATACGCCCGCGGGCGTGCGGGCATGATGAATCGGGTTGAGCAGCGAAAAGAGCTCGCTCGCCTTCTCCCCGTCGCCGAGCATCGCAAACGCGATCACCGACCAGATCGCTCCATGGGTGTACTGGCCTCCGTTCTCCCGGACGCCGGGCGGGTACCCCTTGATGTACCCGGGGTTGTGCGCGGTCTGGTCGAAGGGAGGCGTGAACCGTGTGGGCCACGAGCGCCCAGGCAAGTCCAAACACCCGCGGACAGCCCTCGAGCGGTCCACCGGCAAGCTTGGGCAGCCCGCGACAAAAGGCACGGGGAAGATCTTCACGGACTTGCCGGATCTGTTCCTGCGCGACATAGGAGTTGTCGAGCAGCCATTCGGCCGCGGGCGTCACGGCACGATCCTCACGGACGGCCTTCTCGATGTCCCGGTATGCGGCAAGGAGCACGCGGCCGTTGTCCTTCAGCCGCCTCTCGAAGCGACGGCAGGTTCCCGGGCCCCCGGTGACGCGCTGCGCCGCTGCGAGGCTTTCCGCATGTTGATCGAGCCGCTCGGGGCTGAAGAGTTCCCTGCGAATCAGCTCCTCCGGGTCCTCCGGGAACACCACCGCGGAAGCCCCGAACGCGCCAGGGAACGGGCGCCTCATGCGTCAGCCGGGCGCCTCGGAAACGACACTCCGTTGCCATGATCCCGCGTCAGGTTATGAGCATCTCGCCAAACAGCAGGCCCGAGAAACTGCCCCAAAAGGCGCTGCGTTTGCCCCAGTCCTGGGTGTGATGCCCCTGCGCACTATGGACAGTTGCTTCATGTCGACGCTCGACTTCTGAAGCTCTTTTCATGACCCCTTCAGCCTCCATATGCGCGACGTCGATCGAAAGCCCTGGGTTCCTGTCTGACATTGGCTCATCTTTGTCGAACGGATGGCTTCCCGCCCGATCTCGCTGAAATCAGCTTCCGGCATGGTCGGTGGGACGGACTCCCCGCCAACTACGCTACGGGCGTCGGAAGTGACTCGTCTGTTGGATAGCGCGCACATCGCCCTCGTGTGGATGTCGCGAGACAACGGCGGCACCCAGAGGAGCTGGAAACGCCAGCCTCGAAAGGACGCGAGCGCTTGCCCGGAGCCTGGTTGGGGGTTCGAGATCGCCGACCCGCCCCTGACACTGCCCCGGGGCGCCTCCGCAGCGCCCCGAGGGTTCGAACCTAACGTCCGAAATGAACCGCGGCGCCCGGGAAGTGGTGCTCGACGCGACGCCACGCATCACGAGTCGCCGGTCTGGCCTTGTCCCAGGTCAGAGACGACCCGAGACTGTTGTTGTTCCAAGCATTCGACAACTGAGCTTCGACTGGATCGAACGTCCTATCCCTGTGCTTCGGGCAGGACTCCCAGCCATACCTGGACGCGGACTGATATTTCTTGTATTCCTCGCCCTTATTTACATAGGGCGCCGTGGCGTAAGTCTTCGACCAGTACGTGTCCTCCGCGGTTGGGTCGATTGCTTCGCCGGCCGCCTTGCCCGCGAGACCTCCGGCCACGCCACCGACCACCGCGGCTCCAATGGCCGCGCCCGCGGCCATTCCTGAAGGCCCGCCAAGAGCGCCCGCGGCGGCGCGCACCGCCGTGCCCACCGCGGCTCCGCCCCGGAGCCAATCGGGTGGGCGCCCGCAGCGTTAGTCAGGGGATCCCGGTTCGCGTCACGTTTGTCGGTCATCTATGAGCTCACCAGCCCAAGCAACCAAAGGACCAACAGGATCACAAACAATGTCCACATCATGAAAACTTCCTTTCGATAGGCCGAATGGCGGCAGGGGTCGTGCGCGGGCGCTCGGCTCATGGTTTCAACGCAACAGTCATGCCGCGCGCTCACCGTCTCAGTGAGACCGTTCGCCCACGCGTTCTCCCCGAGCGCTTCGCGAGACGGCCGCCACGAGCTGCAGGTCCTGGCTCCCCTGAATCGCGGACCCCGGCGGCTTTCCGATCCATCCCCTGACCGCGGCGACGCAGACGCGAATCATCTTGAGCTTCCTCGGGGCCGTAGGGCGGCCCGAGGCGTCCTAACCCCGGGCGCTTCACTCTTTTGTGCGCCAGAGAACAGACAGGCCGACCGGAGAGGCCCACGCTGATTGTGGTCGACCGGCGACGTCGGTCTGGCCGAACTGGTCGCGACGCGGGACGGCCAGGGTGAAGGTCCGCTTTTACCGGTATTGAGGAACCCCGACCCAACGCAAGGAAACAAGATGCAGATTCAGATCAATACGGACAAGAACGTCGACGGACACGAGCAGTTCGCCGCTCAGGCCAGGAGTGTCGTCGAGGGCGCGATCGACCGCTTTCGCGATCGGATCACGCGGGTGGAAGTCCACATCAGCGACCAGAACGGGAAGAAGAGTGGCCAGAACGACAAACGGTGCGTGATGGAAGCCCGCATGGAGGGCCGAACCCCCGCCGCGGTCACCCACGACGCGGCAACGGTGGAAGATGCCGTGGACGGCGCGGCCGAAAAGTTGGCCAGGGCGATCGAGCACACGATTGACCGCCTTGCGACCGAGGCGGACCACAGAACCGACCCGCCTCTGCCCGAGCCGAAAGAGATCGAGCCTGCCAGGTGACAGACCGCCCCAATGGTCACGAGGGCCCGCCCCCGAAGCACGGGCTGAACGCCGCCGCGGGCTCGACAACTCCCGCTTCCGTGCCCGCGACCTTTGCCGTGTAACCGGACAGGAAATGGTAGACGGCCTGTTCGGGGCTGAGTTTCGCGATGGGCGGCAGGACCCCGAACGCGTCGGCGGTCAGCATGAGCATGTGGGTCGGATGTCCGCGGGAACACCCCGGAGACCGCCACCCGATTCTCCGCCCTTTCGGGGCCAGGCCCCGGGTTCAGAAAGGTCTCGACGAGCTCGCCTTCGCCACAGAAGCATCGGACTTGCCGAGCGCGGCTTTTCGTCAACCCGCGCGGCAGAAGATATGAACCCGGGCCTGAGACCTGAGTTCGTCTCAGACGCGGGACAGTGCGTTCTCGCTGACGAACAGGTTACGGGCGCGGAAGGCAGGCGGGCTTTCCAGCAGCAGCACGGCGCGCAGGGCGGCGAGCGGCGAGGCGAACCACGGGCGACGGAGCTGCCTATCCTCCCCGACCGTCCAGTCGGGTTGCGGCAGGGCGAAGCGCCGGGCCAATTCCTCCGCCGTGGCAGCGATGTAGGCATCCTGCACCCTGCCGATGTCACCAAACTGCGGTGCGAGGATCGCAGGCGCGGCAGCCAACGCGGCAGCGGTCGGCGCCGCATAGAATTCGTCGAGGAAGTTCGCAAGGCAGCGGTCGAAGGAATCACCCTGCGCGGCGAGGGCGGCGACTTCGGCCAGCGTTTTGGGCCTCATATCCTGCCCTCCTCGAACAATCCCTCGACGAGATACTGGGTCTTCACCGGGATGCGATTGGCCGGGTAATACTGGGCCACGATTTCCAGCACGGCGGGGGCTGACTTGAGCTGGAGATGGCGGATCAGGAACACGATGTCCGACACGTCGGAGGATTCGCCGGTGGTGCCGCCGAGCCGAGCGGCCATGCACTTCATGGCCAGCAGATATTCCGGCACCGGCATGGTGAGACGGAGATGCGGAAACTGTGGAAGGGTTCCCGCCGTCGTCTCGTGCCGGGTGGAAACAAAGCCTTTGACGCCATCGTTGAGCCAGTCCGCCGGCAGACCCTGCTCCTCGCCGATACGGCTCGCGAGGTCACGGATGAGCGGCGTGGGCTGGAACAGCGCGTCCACATCCTTCGTCGAGAGACGAGCGGCGAAAGCGAGCACCATGACGGTACCGCCAAACAAGCAGAGTTCGCCGGTGACGCCCCGTTTGCCGAGTTCATCCGAGAGGGAACTCAGGGCGCGCAGAATGGCTTCACGGGTCAGGGCGGAACCGGTTGGTTGTGAGCCGCTCATGGACGTGCGATCAGGTTCATCGAACGAGACTGTAGCGGAGTGAGAGTAGAAATGCGTCAGGTGGCATCTTCGCTCAATGGAAAGACGCGGCTCGTTCCGCTGGCGAGATCGCAGACCTCACCCTCGACGCACAAGGTGATCGGCGGCGCTTCGCCGTCACTCGCGCGCGGATTGTGAGTGAGTCTCGAGTCAGGCAGATCGAGAGAATGCCCCCGATAACGAATGCGCATATCGAGGCGTTCCATCTCTTGCGGTAGTTCCGGGGTGAGACGCGGGACATCGCCTCTCACCTCCATACCCGTCGAGACGCGCTGCACGAGATCGACGGTTCCCGCCATGGCGCCGAGGTGGATGCCCTCCGCCGTGGTCCCCTGCTGGATATCGCCTACATCGCTCTGCAGCGCCTGTGCGAAAAAGTCCATTGCGCGCGGCCGGTCGGAGCGCGCCAGGACCCAGGAGTACACCACCCGGGAGAGTGTTGAGCCGTGGGACGCGCGGCCGGCGTAGTAGGCGATGTTTCGCGGAATGGTCTCGTACTCGAACGGATAGCCCAGCCGGTCGAAGAGGTCCGAGACCCATTTGGCCGTGGCCTGGATGGCCTCCCGCAATCCCACCAGCGCCTGGAGCATCGGCGAAAGGACGAGAATCGGCAGGGTCAGGCCGAGCGAGATCCAGAACCGCTTCTCGAACTCCGCCGCCATGTGGGGAGCGTAAGTGAAGCAAGGGCAGTTTGCCACTCAATTCCCACGACCGCGGGCGGTGGTGAGCGCGCGGGGGGGCACTTCGCCGGCCCGTAGGCGCGCCGGGGCGTTGCC
>JAENWE010000434.1 GCA_016650185.1 Vicinamibacteria bacterium
GCTTGGAGGGACGCCGAGTCCGGCGTGGACGCAAGCTGACCCTCAAGCCTCTCTCGAAGCTCGCGGGCACGCTTCTTCAGATCATCGAGTGAAGACACTGGAGAACTCAGCGAACCGCGCGGTCCCGAGGCGAGCACGGAGCCGAATTGACTTCGGCAGAGTCCGCCCCGGGGCCAAAGGGGGCTAAGCGCGGCCGCGATAGGCTATTGCGGCCCCCCGCTTGGAGACGGCTGGACGGGGAGGTGCGGCCTCACCAGGTCGACCACCTTGGCGAAACCGGAGGCGTCGCGCACGGCCATGTCGGCGAGCACCTTGCGATCGAGCATCAGTCCAGACGCCTTGAGGCCGGAGATGAACTTCGAATAGCTGACGCCGGCGAGGCGGCAGGCCGCGTTGATGCGGACGATCCAGAGCGACCGGAAATCGCGCTTCTTCTGCTTGCGGCCTTCGAAAGCGTTCTGTCCGGCGCGAATGGAGGCTTCCCTGGCGAAGCGGTAGAGCTTGCTCTTGCCGAGAAAGAAGCCCTTGGTGAGCTTCAGTACTTTCTTCCGCTTATTGCGTCTTGCGGACCCACGCTTTACGCGAGGCATGTTGTCTCTTTCTTGATGACCGAGCCACGATGGCCTTCGGTCCGTCACACTTTTGATATTTCAGAGGTCGAGGCGGTGACGAAGCCAGGGGGTGCGCGACGGCTCCCTTAAACCCTGTCTTTGCTTCGGTCGAGGCCGGAGGCGGCCAGGATCGAAGCGCGGAGCCAGGAAGTTTACAACACTCGCGCCCGGGACGAAGACGGAAGTGCGGTCCCAAGCGTCCGGCCTTATGCAGCCAAGGCCAGGCGGGCCGGCGTCTGAGCGGCGATGCTCGTGTCCTGCCTCGTCTCCGACAACGAGGATTCCGGAGGATTGTGGGCGCCGCTTCAGAGCCCGAAAACGCGACCACCCAGTCGGGTTCGGCCGGACGCTCCCGAGGCGTGGCTCAGGTCATCGGTCCCGCTGAGGGAATAAAGCTATTTCTTCTCAGCGACCAGCGTGCCGTCGGCGGAGACCACGACGGTGCGGTCCTTCTTTCCCGCTTCCTTGATCGACGCCTTGTACGAGGAGACGCCCGCGTGAATCACCTCCTCGACCTTCGCGATGGCGGCGGCGCCCGCCTCGCGGGTGAGCCCGGCCCTGGCTGCTTCGGGGACGGCGCTTAGTTCGAGCGGCAGTTCCGCTTCGAGCACCTTGCCCGAAGGATCGATGGTGAGATTCCTCTTGGCGCCGCCGACCGTCAGTTCGGCTTCGTACGTGGTCTGGCCACCCGCAACGGTAACGGAAAGTTTTCTCAGGGCGCCTCCCTTCAGTTGCTCAGCGATCGTTTTCTGGACCGCGCCCGGCGCGTTCTTCAGGAGCACAGCCTTCCCGGTTCCCCTCGTCGACGCCTTGGACGAAGGGGCGTCCGCGTGAACCTCTTCGACCTTCGCGATGGCGCCGGAGCCCGCTTCGGGGGTGGGCTTGGCCTTGGTCGCCTCGGGGGTAGGTTTCGCCTTGGTCGCCTTGGGGGTCGGTTTGGCCTTGGCCGCCTTGGGGGTAGGTTTGGCCTTGGCCGCCTCGGGGGCAGGCTCGGCCTTCGCCTTGGTCGCTTCGGGAGTAGCCGTCGGCTTCGCCGGCATCTCCGCTTCGAGCATCTTGCCCGAAGGATCGATAGTGAGCTTCCTCTTGACGCCGCCGACCATCAGTTCGGCTTCGTAGGTGGTCGTGCCGCCCGCGACTTCGACGAAGAGTTTGGTAAGGGTGCCTCCATTAAGTTGCTCGGCGATCGTTTTCTGGACCGCCACCGGCGCGTTCTTCAGCACCACGGGTTTCCGGTCGGCCCAGGCGGACATGGCCAGGCCCAGCCCAAGGGCGACGGCCAGGGCTATTGCGGATTTGCTTCGGATTCGATCAGTTGCGGACATAGATCACCATGACTCCTTCTAAAGGACAGACGCTGGAACGACGATTGAAAAGAACTACGGGTCAACTGCGAGGGCGTCCTCACAGAGAATACCGCAACGTGAACACTCCAGCGACCTTTGTCGGATGCTGAAGCCGGATGGTATCACCGCAGTCGACGGCGGTTGGTGGGAAACGAGGGCGGTCTAGCCGGCTGTCTCCCCATCGTCCAGTCGCACCGGGACCGGGCGAGCGCCCCAAATCTCTTGCGCGTACTGCTTCGTCGTTCGGTCCGACGAGAACTTGCCCATGCCGGCCACGTTGAGGATCGACATGCGCCACCACTCATCGGGGTTGGTGTACGCGGTAGCGGCGCGCCGCTGACAGAGGGCATAGGCGGCGAAGTCGGCGCACAGAAGATACTTATCTTGCCCGAGGATGGCGTCGACGATCGGTCGAAAGAGCTCGGACCCCCCATCGAGGGCGCCGCTTGCGATGACGTCAATGGCGCGCCGCAGTTCGTCGCTCTGATTCAGGAACTCCTGCGGCGAGTAGCCGGCCGCGCGCAGGCCTTCGACCTCGTCTTTCGTGTGGCCGAAGATGAAGATGTTGTCCTCGCCCACCTCCTCCCGGATCTCGACATTGGCGCCGTCGAGGGTGCCGATGGTGAGCGCCCCGTTCAGCGCCGCCTTCATATTGCCCGTCCCGGATGCCTCCGTCCCCGCGGTGGAAATCTGCTCGCTGAGGTCGCAAGCGGGGAAGATGAGTTCGGCCAGAGACACGCAGTAGTTGGGCAGGAAGGCGACGCTGAGCCGGCCTCTCGTCCGTGGGTCGTCGGCCACGCGCTTCGAAATGGCGTGGATGAGCCGGATGATGAGCTTCGCCATGGCGTACGAGGGCGCCGCCTTGCCGGCAAAAATCACGGTACGGGGCACGAAATCGTCCGCCCCGTCCCTCAGTCTTTCGTGGAGGGCCAGGGCGTGAAGAGCGTTCAGCAACTGGCGCTTGTATTCGTGAAACCGCTTCACCTGACAGTCGAACAGGGTCTCAGGATCCAACTCGATGCCGTGGAGTTTCATGGCGCGATCGGCCAGGATCCCTTTGTTGACCCGCTTCATCGCGGCCCATTCCCCGCGGAAGGTCTTGTCTTCCGCGAAGGGGCTGAGCTTGCGCAGCTCGTTCAGGTCCCTCACCCAGCCCGAACCGATGACCTCCGAGATCAACATGGCGAGACCCGGGTTGCTCTGCAGGAGCCAGCGTCTCGGGGTAATGCCGTTCGTCTTGTTCGAGATCCGGCCCGGCAGAACTCGATCGAGGTCCGCAAAGGTCTGGTGGCGGAGGATCTCGGTGTGCAAGGCAGCGACGCCGTTTACCGCATGGCTGCCCACGAAGGCCAGATTCGCCATCCGCACGCTACCGCTCTCATCCAGGATGGCGGTGCGCCCAACCAGATTCGGGTCGCCCAGGGCCTCCGTCTGTTGACGGAACCGGCGATCGATTTCCCCGACGATCTCGAAATGTCTGGGCAGGAGCCTCTGGAAGAGATCGACCGGCCAGCGCTCCAGCGCCTCGGGGAGTACCGTGTGGTTCGTATAGCTGAACACCCGCTGGGTCAGCTCCCACGCTTCGTCCCAGCCGATATCGTGCTGATCGACCAGGATGCGCATCAGTTCCGGGATGCCGAGAACGGGATGCGTGTCGTTCAGTTGAATCGCGACCTTGTCCGGAAGTTCCTGGAAACGTCTATCGCCGACCTTCAGAAACCGGCGCAGGACATCCTGCAAGGTGGCGCTCACGAAGAAGTACTGCTGCTTCAGACGAAGTTCCTTGCCCTGATCCTGGTCGTCGGGGGGGTAGAGGACCTTCGAGATGTTCTCGCTGGCGGTCTTGTCCTGAACTGCGCTCACGTAGTCGCCCTGGTTGAAACGGCGGAGGTCGAATTCGCGGCTCGACTTCGCGGACCACAGGCGCAACGTATTCACGGTGTCGTTGCCGAAGCCCGCCACCGGAGTGTCGTAGGCCATGGCCCAGACCTCCTGAGTGTCCAGCCAGTGGGCGCGAAAGCCGCCGTTGCCGTTCGAGACGTGCTCGGTCCGCCCGTAGAAACGGACGGGAAAGATGGCGTCGGTGCGGGGAATCTCCCAGGGATTGCCGTAGCGAAGCCAGTTGTCCGGGGCCTCGATCTGCGCGCCATCCTGGATCTTCTGGAGGAAGATGCCGTACTCGTAGCGAATGCCGTAGCCGTAGAAAGGAAGCGCCAGAGTGGCCGCGGAATCCAGAATGCACGCGGCCAGCCGTCCCAGGCCTCCGTTGCCGAGCCCTGCGTCCCATTCCTTTTCCTGTAGCGCCTCGAGGTCGTATCCGAGACCGCGAAGAGCATGGATGTGAGCGTCTCGGGCCCCGAGGTTGACCACGTTATTGAGGAGCGCTCGGCCCATCAGGAATTCGAGCGACAGGTAGTAGACCCGTTTGGTATCGGCCAGGTAGTACGCACTCTGAGTCTTGAACCAGCGCTCCATCAGGCGGTCACGCACCGAGTAGGCGACGGCGGTGTAGACGTCGAAGTCGGTCGCGGTATGGACGTCCTTCGCCACCGTGTACATCATTCGCTGCGCGAAGGCGGCGATGATCCCGGCCTCGTCGAGTCGGCCTGGCGGAGGCTCAGGGATACGGTGGCGTGGTCCCACGGGCCCAGATGCTAGCGCTGTTTCGGCCTTCGGCGGGCGGTTCTGTGATCGAATGCGCTCGATGCGACGCCCCGTTCTTCTTTGCGCCTTCGCTCTCGGCTCCGCCTGCGCCACGACCTACAACACGCGCGGTCTCGTGCTGCGCGTCGATCCCGCGACGTCGACGGTGACGGTGTCGCACGAAGCCGTTCCTGGGTACATGGGCGCCATGGTCATGCCTTTCGCGGTCAAAGACGCGAAAGAGCTCCGGGATGTCCAACCGGGCGACGTCATCGCTTTTCGGCTGCGCCCCAAGAGCAGCGGCACTCGCATCGACCGGCTTGAACATCTTTCGGCCACCGGGGTCGACTCCGGCCTGACCATGACGCCATCCACGACCGCCTTGGTCAAGGTCGGAGAGGCCGTGCCTGATTTCACTCTGATCAATCAGCACGGCGATTCGGTCTCGCTGTCGTCCGTGCGGGGCAGCGTGGTGGCGGTGACCTTCATATA
>JAENWE010000435.1 GCA_016650185.1 Vicinamibacteria bacterium
ACGGGAACGCTGACGGAGGGAAGACCCAAGCTCGCGGCGGTGGTCGCGGTCGCCGGATTCGAGGAAGATGACGTTCTCCGTCTCGCCGCCAGCCTCGAGCGAGGCAGCGAACATCCCCTCGCCGCCGCCATCGTGGCAGGCGCCGAGGCCCGGAAACTGATCCTTGCCACCGCAGAGGGCTTCGAGTCGGTCACCGGCAAAGGTGTCCAGGGCGCCGTCGAAGGACGCAAGATCGCCCTTGGAAACGTGGCGCTCCTGAATGATCTCGGCGTCGACCTGGGCGCGCTCACCGAGCGGGCGGAGAGTCTGCGCTCGGAGGCTCAGACGGTCATGTTCCTCGCCGTTGACGGAAGGGCGGCTGGACTCCTGGGCGCCGCGGATCCCGTCAAGTCCTCGACGCAGGAGGCCCTGAACCAACTCAGGCACGAGGGACTCCGGGTGGTCATGCTCACCGGAGACAGCCGGGCCACCGCCTCCGCGGTGGCGCGCAAGCTTGGATTTGTCGATGAAGACGTGATCGCGGAGGTCCTGCCCGCCCACAAGGCCGATATGGTCAAGAAGCTCCAGGCCAGCGGGAAGATCGTGGCCATGGCGGGCGACGGCATCAACGATGCTCCCGCACTTGCCCAGGCTCAAGTGGGCATCGCGATGGGCACGGGCACGGATGTCGCCATCCAGAGCGCTGGAATCACCCTGGTGAAGAGCGATCTTCTGGGCATCGCGCGAGCGCAGAGGTTGTCTCACGCCACCATGACGAACATCCGGCAGAACCTGTTCTTCGCGTTCGTCTACAACTCTCTCGGCGTCCCCTTGGCGGCCGGAGTTTTGTACCCCTTCTTCGGTCTGCTTCTCTCTCCGATGATCGCCGCGGCGGCGATGAGTTTGAGTTCCGTCTCTGTGATCGGCAACGCTCTGCGGCTACGCAGCGCAAAGCTGTGACCAGTCAGTCCCATCTGAAACATGTTGGCGGCCGGCTGCGCCGACCGGAAGGGTGGGTCGTTCCAACCCGCGCGTGCCTGCAAGCAAGCCACAAACTCTCGCGGAAACTCTCGCGAGCGCACTCCTCCTGCCGAGCGTGATCTTTGGCCTGCTCGGAGTCAGAACTTCCGCAGTTCGACCCGCCGGTTCTTCGCTCGTCCCTCGTCGGTCGTATTTGGAGCCACCGGCTTCTGATCCCCAAACCCATCCGCACTCAGTCGGCTTGGGTCGATTCCGAGCTTGCCGGTCAGCCACGCTTTCACGGCCTCCGCGCGCTTCCGCGACAGATCGAGGTTCGCCGCCGCCTGGCCGACGTTGTCGGTGTGCCCTTCGACCCGCAACTTCCAGTCGGTCATCTTGTTGAGCAGGGCCGCTATCTCGTCAAGTGTCTTCCCGGACTCCGGTGTGATCTCAGCCTTGCCGGTCGTGAAGGTGATCCCGTGAAGGGCGATGATCCCCGTCTTTGAGATCTCGTCGGCCATCGCGTCGGCGTTGATCTCGACCTTCTGGTCCATCTCCTGTTGTTCGAGAACCCAGAGATAGAACGCGATCCCGTCGGCGTTCTCGCCGGAACAACCGACCGTGATGAAGATCCGGCCACCCGCCTGGTTCTTCCCTTCGCCGCTGACCCACTTTCCGTCGCCCCACCCCACGTCGTCCGCTGGCGCGTCGAGACCCTTGTGGAGCGCCAGGCCCTGGGCCTTGAGGGCGTTTTCGTAGTTGCGGGTTATCTGGGTGCAGCTGGCGCCCGGCAACGTCTGGTACTGAATGAAGGAATACTTGCCCTCGACGATTCGGGTCTCGCCGTCTCTTATCGGAAACTTGTATTCCTCGAACTCACGGTAGTTGGCGACTGTGATCACGGAGCCGGGCCATCGCTTCACGGCTGGATGGTCGTGTACGTTTTCTATGTCAGCGGGCTTTTCGTCCTGGGCAAACGCCGTCACCGGCACGAGGAGGAGGAGAACGGTGAGTGAAAACCGCATGGGGGCGCAGTATAGGGTCACAATCCGGCGGCGGGTCCCGGGTCCGGGGATTGCCTCAATCGACCCTGACGTGGCGCCGCCCCAAGGGGCCCCGCCGGAAGGTGACTGGAACGTGAGATTGAGAGTCGAAGATTCGTTCAGGATGCCGGCGCGGGCTCGGCCGCGCCCAGTTCGCGTTTCTTCCACAACAGGTAGATGGCGGGATAAACGAGCAACTCCATCAAGAACGAAGTGGCCAGGCCTCCGACCATGGGCGCGGCCACGCGTTTCATCACGTCGGCGCCCGTGCCCATCGACCACATGATCGGCATCAGGCCCATCATGGCCGCCATCACCGTCATCAGTTTCGGCCGGACTCGTTTGACCGCGCCGTGGACGATCGCCTCGTGGAGATCGTGAAGGGTCCTGAGCCGGCCCTCCGTCTTCGCCTCGGCGTAGGAGAGATCGAGGAAGAGAAGCATGAAGACGCCGGTCTCCGCGTCCAGCCCCATGAGCGCGATCATGCCCACCCAGGCGGCGATCGAGACGTTGTAGTCCAGCAGGTACATGAGCCACACCGCGCCCACCACGGAAAAGGGCACGGCGAGCATGACGATGGAGGCTTTCACCGAGGAGCCGGTGTTCAAGTAGAGCAGGACGAAGATGGTGAGGATCGTGATCGGCACCACCACCTTGAGCCGCTCCCGAACCCGGAGCATGTTTTCGTACTGACCGCTCCACTCCATCGAATAGCCCGGCTTCAGAGGGACATGACTCACCGCCGCCTTGGCCCGTTCGACGAACCCGCCGATGTCGGACTCCGCGGTATCCACGTACACGTATCCGGCCAGGAGGCCGTTCTCGTTGCGGATCAT
>JAENWE010000436.1 GCA_016650185.1 Vicinamibacteria bacterium
AGTCCGGGTCAGAACAGACTGCAACTGTTCCTGAACCGAGGTGACCGGATGCTGCCGATTGCCGTAGGTGCTTTCCACAACCACGTAGTCGACATCGGGACAAGGGTCGGGGTCCGGGGCGAGGACGGCGTTGTACCGGCCCACGTCGCCCGAGAAGAGAATTCGACGGCTTTGACCCGAGCCGTCGTCTACGGTCATGTCGATCGAGCCCGCTCCCAAAAGATGTCCGGCTTCGCGGAAGGTGAAGGAGATGCCCGGTGCGGCGATGTGCGATTGGCCGACCGGAACGGGCACGAAAAGCTTCAGCGCCCTCTCGACGTCCTTGTCGTCGAACAAGGGCAGCGCCGGCTTGTGGCTGGTGCGTCCCTTGCGGTTCAGATACTCCGCATCTTCCATCTGCAGGTGAGCGGCGTCCTTGAGCAGGACCTCGGCGAGTTCAACCGTTGGTGGAGTGCAGAAGATGGGCCCCGCGAAGCCGTTCTTGACCAATCTCGGAATGCGGCCGATGTGGTCGAGATGAGTGTGGGTAAGGACCACCGCCTCAACCTGGGGCGCCGGGAATTCCGGATCCACCCAGTTCCTCGCTCGGGTCTCCCTGCGTCCTTGAAACATGCCGAAGTCGACCATCACCTGCGACCGGCCCGAGTCGACGAGATAGGCGGATCCGGTCACGGTACGCGCGGCCCCAAGGAAAGTGATTGAGATGGCCATGAAGATCCAAATCCTTTATTGCTAGCCCAGCATTTTGCGCAGCACCGTCTGCAGGATGCCGCCGTTCTTGTAGTAGTTGATCTCCATCACGGTATCGAGGCGGCAGGTTGCGTCGAACGAAGAGGTCGACCCGTCCGCGCGCGTGACCTTCACGGTGAGGGACTGACGCGGCACCAGACTCTTCGCGTCGAGACCGCCGATCGACAGCGACTCGTCCCCGGTCAGGCCGAGGCCTTCGGCGTTCTGGCCGGCCTTGAAAACGATGGGGAGGACGCCCATGCCCACAAGGTTGCTGCGGTGGATTCGTTCGAAACTTTCCGCGATGACCGCTCGCACGCCCAGGAGCAAAGTGCCCTTGGCCGCCCAGTCGCGCGACGAACCGGAGCCGTATTCCTTGCCCGCGAGAATCACCAGCGGTGTTTTGGCCTCCTTGTATTTCATGGCCGCGTCATAGATGGGCATGCGTTCGCCGCCGGGCTGAAACACGGTGACCCCGCCCTCCACTCCCGGCACCATCAGGTTCTTGAGCCGGATGTTCGCGAAGGTCCCGCGAACCATGACGCGGTCGTTGCCGCGGCGGGCTCCGTAAGAGTTGAAGTCCTTTTTCTCGATGCCCCGCGCTTTCAAGAACTCACCGGCCGGGGACGCCGCCGCGATGTCGCCCGCGGGAGAGATGTGATCGGTGGTGATTGAATCCGAGAACATGGCGAGGATGCGCGCGCTTTCAATGCCTCGAAGCGGAACGGGCTCCATGGAAAGACCCTGGAAGAAGGACGGTTCCTGAATGTAGGTCGACGCTTCCTTGAAATCGAAGAGAGCGCCCTCCGCCACGGAGATGGCGTTCCAGTCCGGATTGCCGCCGAACACGTCCGCGTAGCTCTTGGTGAAGAGTTCACTGCTCACCGAGGCCTCGGCTTCCGCGACTTCCTTCATGGTTGGCCAGATGTCTTTCAACATCACCGGCGCGCCGGCCTTGTCCGTTCCGATCGGCTCGGTTGTGAGGTCGATGTCGGTGGTGCCGGCCAGGGCGTAGGCCACAACCAGAGGCGGCGACGCCAGGTAGTTCGCCTTCACGTCCGGATTCACGCGTCCCTCGAAGTTCCGGTTTCCTGAGAGGACGGCGGAAGCCACCAGCTTGCCGTCGTTAACGGCCTTTGACATTGCCGGGGGCAAGGGCCCCGAGTTTCCAATACAGGTGGTGCAGCCGTAGCCGACCACGTTGAAGCCGATGGCCTCAAGGTGGCCCATGAGGCCGGACTTCTCCAGATACTCGGTGACCACCTTGGATCCGGGCGCTAGAGAAGTCTTGACGTACGGCTTCACCGTCAGTCCCCTGGCCACCGCCTTCTTTGCGACGAGGCCGGCGCCGAGCATGACGGAAGGGTTGGACGTATTCGTGCAGCTCGTGATGGCCGCGATGGCGACGGCGCCATGGGCGATGGAACTCGTCGTGCCCTTCATCTCAACGGTGGCGGAGCGGGTCAGGTCATCGGGACCGAGGCCAAAACCCCGATCCTTCACCGGAGCCACGAGCGACTTGCGGAACGACTCCTTCATCGACTTCAAAGCCACGCGGTCCTGCGGGCGCTTGGGTCCGGCGAGCGATGGCTCCACCGTCCCAAGATCCAGTTCGATCATGTCGGTGAACACGGGCTCCGCGGACTCCTTCGTGCGGAAGAGACCTTGTTCCTTCATGTATCGCTCGACCAGGTCGACCTCGTCCTCGGTACGGCCGGTGTTCTTGAGATAGCGAAGAGTCTCGTCATCGGTGGGGAAGAAACCGCAGGTGGCTCCATACTCGGGGGCCATATTCGCGATGGTCGCTCGATCGGCGAGAGGCATGCCGGAAAGGCCCGGGCCAAAGAACTCCACGAACTTTTCGACCACGCCCTTCTTGCGCAAGGCCTGGGTCACGGTCAGCACCATGTCGGTGGCGGTCACGCCTTCGCTCAGTCGTCCCACCAGTCGCATGCCGATGACCTGCGGCGTGACCATGTATAGCGGCTGACCCAGCATCGCCGCCTCGGCTTCGATGCCGCCCACGCCCCAGCCCAGAACCCCGAGACCGTTGATCATGGTGGTGTGGGAATCGGTGCCCACGAGCGTATCGGGGAACGCGAAGGTCTCGCCATTCTCGGTCTTTGAGAGAACTCCCTTCGCCAGGTACTCAAGGTTCACCTGATGAACGATGCCGGTCGCCGGGGGAACCACGCGGAAGTTGTCGAAGGCTTTCTGACCCCAGCGAAGGAATTCATAACGTTCGTTGTTGCGCTCGAATTCGAGCTTGGCATTGTGGGCGAGCGCGTCCTTCGTGCCGTATGCATCCACCTGAACCGAGTGGTCGACCACGAGGTCCACGGGCACCAGGGGGTTGACCTTGCGGGGGTCGTGCCCGAGGCGCGCCACCGCCGCGCGCATCGAGGCCAGATCGACCACGGAGGGCACGCCGGTGAAGTCTTGAAGGATGACCCGCGCGGGCATGAAGGGGACCTCGATGTCCATGGGCGCCGTGGCGTTCCATCCGGCCAGGTTCCTCACGTCCTGGTCGTGAACCAGTTCGCCATCGACCGAACGCAGGATGGCTTCCAGAACGATGCGAATGGAATATGGGAGCGTCTCAAGATTTGGGGCGACCCCGGCCTTCCTGAGGGCGTCCAGTCGATGGATGGAAAAGTTGCCGCCCCTGGTCTGGAGTTTGGCGCGCGATCCGAAAGAATCCTTCTTCATGCCCGCGATTTTACTTGCCGGACGGCTTTCGCCCGCGGAGGCGCGGTCCGGACGCGGTTTCGGCCTAGTCCTTGGCGTCGACGATCAGCGGATCCCCGGTGTTGTGATCCTTGATCTGAAACCTCAGAAATTCGTGGATTGCGTCCAGAGCCTCCTTGTTGCTCGTAGCCATCACGATTCGGCCTCCCTTGGGCGAGGATTCATACGAAAATCGGATCTCGGCCTTGAGTCGCGTCATCGTCGGCGTCCCCGGCGGTAGCACGCTGTGAACGAGCATCGGCGTGTTGAAGTTGCCCTCGGCGAACATCTTCGCGATGTGGCCGAGGTGGGCCTGGATCTGCTCCCGACTTTCCTTGTCGTCCGCCGCGTTGGCCTCCACCTGGACAGCGCCGCCTTTGCCCTCGAGCAGGAAGTGGTGCGTGGTCTTCTCATGCGAGAAGCCCATGGCCCGGTCACCGTTTTGGTCGACCTGGTGTTGGTGTTCGCTGGTTCGAGCTTTCGTGGCTCCAGGGTCCTGCGAGGGAACGAGGGCGGTTACGAGAAGCAAAGCGGCTGGATTCATGGACGGTCTCCTTGGTGGTTGCGGTATTGGATTTGACGGAAAGTGAATCGAGAAGGTGGACCTGCTTTCCGGGAGGTGCTGCGTCCAGCTGGCGATCCCAGTTCTCGAGCAGGAGGCGCAGGTCGTCCCGCAGGTTGGTGAGCTCAGCCAGGCGAGTTTCGGTGGAAGCCAGCTTGAGGGCGGCCAGCGCGCGCACTTTGCGGCAGGGGAGCCCGCCCCGGTCGCGTTCGCGGAGGACGACCGCGAGTTCGACGAGCGAGAAGCCGAAGCCCAGCGCCCGTCGGATGAGGAGGACTCGATCGAGGGCCGCCTCCGGATAGATCCGATAGTTGTTGGCCGAACGCGCGGGCTTGGCGAGCACGCCCACGCGCTCGTAGTGCCTGAGCGTATCGGGGCTTACCCCGGCCCGCCGCGCCAATTCTCCCGAAGCGATAACCATGTGAACGGCATTATGGAGTCTGGAACCGATTCCAGGGTCAAGAGAAATCTTTGAGATTTCTACCGGCCTGGCCGCTCGGCGTTTTGGGGAACTTGTCGACGACATGGCTGATCGCCTGTCGGGCCTTCTTAGCTGATGCCAAGGCCCTCATCAGTCAATTTGTTGTACACGGAGGTCGTTCGGGGCTCGCCTCGGCCGAGACTCCCTGGGGCAGGCGAGACAGGGGTCGGGCCAGGAAGGCGAAGGCGGCGAAACCCGACACCGACAGCACCAACACGACCAGAACGGACAGAAAGATCCTCGTCAGCGAGGGCATTTGAGACGGTACGAAGGTTGCAAGGACTTGGCTCCCGGGATAGGTGGCCGGTCATCATGCGGCCGTTTCTCGCGGGCCTTTCCCGAGCCTCGCTGACGATTTCCGTTGAGGACAGCCGTTGCATAGAGTGAAATGATGGTATCAAAGCTGCCACCCGGCGTGAAGGCTCCGATCCGGAGGGTTCGGCAAGGCCCTCGTTCACGGAAGGCGTATTCCAGCCGGCTGCTCGATCGTTCGATCCTACTTTTGAAAGTCCTCGCCGAAGGGCCGGTCGAGAAACGGCTCAGTGATTTTTCGCAGGCCGGCCTTCACAAGAGCACCGCCTTGCGGTTGCTCGAAGCGTTGCGTAAACACCGATTCGTGGCGGTCGACGAGGTCACGGGTCGATACCGCCTCGGCCTCGGGCTTTTCGAACTGGGCCTGGCCGCGGTCTCGCGCCTTGATGTGGGCCAATGTGCCCCGCCCTTTCTGGACGCGCTCGCTGCGGAAAGCGGCGAGACGGCCAGCCTCGGCATCCTTGAAGGGACGGAGGTCGTTTACATCCTGCGATCGGAGTCCGCGCAACCCCTCCGGTTGCCCCAGTCCGCTGGTCGTAGTGGTCCGGCGTATTGCACCGGGATCGGGAAAGCCATCCTCGCGCACCTGGAGCCGGAACGACTGGAAGCCTACCTAGCGGATGTGACCCTTCATCCGCGGAC
>JAENWE010000437.1 GCA_016650185.1 Vicinamibacteria bacterium
CGAAGGACACCACGAACGACAAGGTCTTCCTCGTCATGGGGCCGTGGCATCACGGACAGGAGATCCGGGAGGCCAGCGATCTGGGGGCGGTCCGCTTCGGCAGCGACACCGGCCTTCATTTCCGCCGGGAGATCCTGGGTCCCTTTCTTGATTCGTACCTGAAGGAAGGCGCTCCCAAAGCGGACCTCGCGCCCGTGACCGCATTCGAGACCGGGAGCAACACCTGGCGTCGCCTGAACTCCTGGCCCGCGGGATGCGCGACCGGTTGCGCGGTTCGGGCCGCGGCCTTGTACCTCAACGCCGGACTCCGAGCCGAGTTCGTGGAGCCGAAGGCCGACCCGGCCGGATTCGAGGAATACGTCTCGGATCCGGCCAAGCCCGTCAACTACCGCACGCGACCAAATCGCCCTATCTCCGCGGAGGGCTCGACGTGGCGCCAATGGCTGGTTGACGATCAACGCGCCGCCTCAGAGCGTCCGGACGTTCTGGCCTTCACCACTGACGTGCTCGCCGAGCCGGTCAAGATCAGCGGCCAGCCGGTGGCGAACCTGATGGCGTCCACCAGCGGAACGGACTCCGACTGGGTGGTGAAGCTCATCGACGTGTATCCCGACGAGGTCGCGGACCAGCCTGCGATGGGCGGCTATCAGTTAATGGTGGCGGGCGACATTTTCCGCGGTCGATATCGCGAGAGCCTCGAGACCGCCAAAGCCATCGCCCCCAACACGCCCCTGCTCTACCGATTTGACCTTCCCACCGCGAACCACGTCTTCCTGCCCGGCCATCGCATCATGGTGCAGATCCAGTCCAGCTGGTTCCCGCTTTACGACCGCAACCCGCAGACCTTCGTGCCCAACATCTTCTGGGCGAAGCCGGGCGACTATCGCAAGGCCATCCAGCGCATCCACCATGCGCCCGGCCAGGCGAGCTTCATCGAACTGCCGATCGTCGTGAAGCCCTAGCCGCTAGATGTCGATCAGTCTTTTCTAATCTCTCCCGTCATGGGCACGAACTGAACCGCAAGCAAGCTGCGTTCCTCGAAGGTCGCGCCGCGCCGGGTCACGATCTTCAACTCCTGAATGTGCTCACCTAGGGGCAGAATGAGGCGACCCCCATCCTTGAGCTGCTGCTTCAGAGACTCGGGAACCCGGGGGGCCGCCGCCGCGACCAGGATCGCATCAAATGGCGCGTGCTCGGGCCACCCTGCGTATCCATCCCCGGCGCGGATCTCGACGTTCGTGTAGCCGAGAGAGGCGACGCGTTCCTTGGCCTCACGGGCCAGGGGCTCGACGATCTCGATTCCAAACACCCTCGCAGCGATGCGCGAAAGCACCGCGGACTGGTAGCCCGAGCCGGCGCCGACCTCAAGCACGGTCTCGCCGCCTTTCAGACCAAGCGCTTCGGTCATGAACGCCACGATATAGGGTTGAGAAATTGTCTGGCCATACCCGATGGGCAACGGTCGATCCGCGTGGGCCTCGCCCGCGAGGCGGGCCGGGACAAACAGATGGCGCGGGACCGCACGCATGGCGGCGAGAGTCTTCGGATCGCGCACTCCCCTGGTGATGATCTGAGAGGCGACCATGGCGTCCCTGGCCTTCGCGAGCGCGGAGTTCTCTGAGGACGCGGCCTGCACGCGCGCAACCGGCCCACTCGAATCGGGGAGCATCGGCATAGGATCGTGCTGAATCATAGGCCTGCCCCCGCCCTTGGCTCGGTGTCACGCCGAACAAACCGTCACAAGGCTCCGGCGATGAGGCAGGGTCGCGACTCGAAGCTCGCCACCCATGGCGTTTCATCCTCAACCGCTTTTTTTCCTGGTCCTCGGCCTGGTCGCGGGCACGCTCGCACCGCTTGCCGAGGTCTCGGCCGCGGTTTTCGTGGCCCTGGGGCTGGCGGCGTTCCTGTCCATCGCCGCCGTCGCGCGCCCCGCCCTGGTCCCCCTCTCCGCCTTGATTGTCGCGGCGTTTGGGGCCGGGAGCGGCCTGGCCGCGGGAGCACGAGTCAATTACGAGCGACAGGCCCTGCCCCAGGCCCTCCGCAACATCACGGAGAGCGTCGTCGTTGAAGGCCGAGTCGTCTCCGACTCGCGCCTCGTCAATGACCAAATCCGATTCGAAGTGGAGTCGAGGAGGATCGTGGCCCAGGGCCGCGAGATCGACTATCAGGGCCGGATTCGCGTGTTCGTGAGAAGAAGCGAAGACGAGCCGCTCAGGTCAAGGCGCGTTGAGGCGGGTGACGAGATCCGGGCCTGGGTGGATCTCCGGCATCCCGAGCCCGTTCGGACGCCGGGCGGGTTCGACGAATTCGCCTGGGCGAGACGTCAGGGACTTCACGCCTTCGCAACCTGCAAGAGCGAGAGGCTGCTCCAAGTGACGGGCAAGAGTCCGCACCGCAGGCCGCTGGTCGCTCGGGCTCGCTTCCGATTGAAGGACTCCTGGCGTCACGTCCGTGATCCGCTCGACCGGGCGGTCACGGCCTCGATGGTCCTCGGCGACGACGACGCCCTCGACCCGAGTACCCGGGACGAGTTTCGCGCCGCGGGACTTCTGCACATCCTGGTGGTCTCTGGCGCTCAGGTGGCGGCCCTCATCATCGGCCTGCGACGGGCGCTGCCTGCATCATTGCGGATTGCGTGGACGGGCTGCTTGCTGGAGTGCGCTGTGCTCATCGCCTACTGCCTGCTCGCGGGCGCTGAGAACTCGATCGTGCGCGCCACCGCGATGGCCATGGCCTTCGCGGTGGCGGTGAGAGTGGATCTCAACCGGGGCGGCGCCAATTTCCTGGCCGCCGCGGCCCTGGTTCTTCTGGCCGCGAGGCCCCTGGACGCTCTTGATCCTGGCGCGCAGATGTCCTTCGCCGCCACCCTGGCCCTCGTGACATTCGCGGGTCCTTTCGCTCGCCGACTCGAGGCGGCGCGCGTGCCCGGCCTTCTCGCCGACGTGGCGGCCGCCACCCTCGTGGCCACGGTCGCGGTCTCGCCATTGACCCTCCTGCACTTCCATCGCTTCAGCCTGACCGGTCTGCCCGCCAACCTTGTGGCCGCTCCGCTCGCTGTTCTTCTGCTCTACGGGTCTCTCACCACCGCGTTCTTGGACGCGATATTCGTTCCGGCGGCCTCAGCGGCTGGGTGGTTGTGCGGCTACGCGGCGGAGGGCCTTCGCTTCGTGGCGCATGAGGCAGCGAAGGCTGACCCGGACTGGCGCGGACCAGGGCCGCCCCTGGTCCTGCTGCTCGGCCTCGCGGGAGCGTTCGGAGGCTCCGGCTGGAGGCGGGTCGCCGCGCCGATGGCGGGCCTGCTGGCGGCCTTGACCATGAGCGGCCTGCCGCGGGCAGATGGGCGCCTCCACGTCTGGTTCCTGGACGTGGGTCAGGGCGACGCCATGGTGATCGAAACACCGAACGGACACGTCGGGGTGATCGACGCCGGGCCCTCCTTCGAAACGTTCGACGCGGGCGAGCGCGTGGTCGCAGAGGCGCTCTTTGAACTCGGCTACCGGCGCCTCGACTTCCTGGCCGTCACCCATCGGCACGCGGATCATGAGGGAGGCGCGCCCTTTCTCGCGCGTCACTTCGCCCCCGCCCGCCTGTACGTGAATGGACCGTCATCACCGTTGAAGGCCTTCGAGGCCACGGCGGTCGGTGGAGGGGATTTGTGGCTCCTGGATGGCATCCTGTTCAGGATCCTCGGGCCCTACGAAGCCTGGCCCCTGCCCCAACGGGACGAAAATGCGCGATCCCTAGTCATCGAGATGCGTTATGCGGCCACGTCCTTCCTGCTCATGGGCGATGCCAGCGTGCGGACCGAGCGGCTTGTGAAGATCCCGGAGGGCGGGTACGACCTGGTGAAAGTCGGTCACCATGGCGCGCTCACGTCGAGCTCGGAGCGCCTGGTCGCGCGAACGCGCCCCCTGGTGGCCGTCATCTCCGTGGGTTCCAGGAATCGCTTTTCCCATCCGAGCCCCACCGTGGTCAAACGATGGTCCGGGGGCGCCCTCGTCTGGAGGACGGACCGTGATCGCACACTTCAGGTGACCAGCGATGGCCGTTCCATCGTCTGGTAGGACGCGAGAGGCGGCCCCGCAGCGACCAAGGCCCCCTGGGGCAAAACGCCCGCTAAAACGTCAGTCGGAAGCCGAGAGTGAAAGCAGCGCCGGACACATCGATCTCGTTGGGCGCAAAGTCGCCCCCCATCTTCTGCTTGCCGGAGAAATTTCGGAAATCGGCGGTGACCTGGACATCCTCGTTGATCCGATACCGAAGCCCCGCATTCAGAACGAAACCAGTCGTGGCGCCGTTCGACTTGAACGAGTCGGACACCACGGGCAGATCATTCCGGTCAAAGTCGATGAAGTCGCCAAATTCCTCGTATTGCCAGAACATGGCGGCAACACCCACCCCGGCGTACGGCGCGAGGGTCCGATACCGACCGCTCGGCACCACGCGGATGATGGCCGAGGTGGGAACGATCACGAGCCTGAGAGTCTGATCGATCTCGCGCCCGGAAGGCCGGGTGAAGTCCCGATAGGTGGTGGGGATCTCTTTGCCATATCCGTCTATCGAAAGACCGAGCTCAATGTTTGGAGCGAGGCTCTTGGTGAACTCGATGCCCCCAAAGACCCCGGCGAAATCCTTCTTCTCGACCTGATAGAGGATCACGCTGTCGTCGAAGAGAATCGACTTCGCCCGCGGTACCATCCCCCCTATGCGAGCCTCGACGCCCGAGGCTCTGGCCTCCTGAGGGAAAATACCCGCCAAACCGCCCCACAACAAGGCACCCAACACCACCTGATTCTTGTTCACGGCCGTCCTCCTTTTGCCTCGGAAACTCCCAAAGGCTGCCCGGAAGCTACAGCAGGAAGGATGCCAACCCGAACCCCTGGATTCTCGGGCTCGGCTGTCCTCGATACGGGACGCCCTGTCCCACGGAGCAATTCTCGATTCTGGCGCATTCGGACAATCAGCCACGAATTTCGGAGTCTCGGCGCCGACGACAGTGCCAGAAACCCCTAAGGCCGCACGGCAGACCCCCAACTGTTGAAGATGGAGGCGGCGACCGGAGTCGAACCGGTGAGTAGAGGTTTTGCAGACCTCCGCCTTAACCACTTGGCTACGCCGCCCCGGACCCTTGGGGCTCATGAACACGACGGAGGGGACTATATCCGAGCCCACCCGTTTCTGGTACGGCAAGAAATATGTTGTGTTTCATTATGCACATCACAAGAGCTGTATTTACGGATATTTAAATTCACATGTGCATCGCTTTTCGGTCGTATGGAGCCGTTGACTGGGGCGGGCCAGAGAAGCTAAATTGAGGTGCTGGCGCCGTAAAGCGCGGGAGTAACTCAGTGGTAGAGTGCCACCTTGCCAAGGTGGACGTCG
>JAENWE010000438.1 GCA_016650185.1 Vicinamibacteria bacterium
ACGTAGAGAAAGCGGTAATCGCGATGACGTCGGAGCGGCGTGAAGTCCATGACGGGAGCCGCGGAGGCTACTACGCGGCGCTCACCGGCGCTTAGTACCCCAGTTCGTAAGTATGGTCACGCACCGAGAACGCCGAAGCAGGACACTAGAATCCGTTCATGGATGAAACATGGGTGAAATACGCTGAGGAGTTCACGTCACCCGAGAGTGACGTCCTTCAGGGTCTGGCCAAAGGCTGCTACGCGAACTACTCGAACCACTCGATGCTGTCCGGGTTCTTCCAGGGCCGCGTCCTGTCGATGGTGTCGAAGATGATCCAGCCCAGAGTCGTCCTGGAGATCGGGACCTACCTCGGCTATTCCGCGCTGTGCTTCGCCGAGGGCCTGGCCGAGGGGGGCAAGGTCATCACCCTCGACGTGGATGAGGCCACGAACAAGGTCGCGCGATCGTTCGTGGCAAATTCGCCCTATGCCGACCGGATCCACTTCCACCTTGGACCAGCCGCGGTGATCATTCCCACCTTGACCGAGACCTTCGACCTCGTCTTCATCGACGCCGACAAGCCCAACTACGCGAACTACTACCATCTCGTCTTCGACAGGGTCCGGCGCGGCGGGTTCATCATCGCGGACAACGTCTTGTGGAGCGGCAAGGTGCTGCTCGCGGAGAAGGATCAGGATGAGCCGACGCGCGCGCTGCACCGCTTCAACCGGATGGTGCGCGCGGATGACCGCGTGAATCAGGTCCTCCTCCCCATCCGCGACGGCCTCATGGTCGTTCGCAAGGAGAGGGACTGACGCCCCTGACGCCGAACGATCCTCGGGTATCGGCAGTAGGTCCGCAGGCAAGCACGCGAGGGTCCGAAGGGCCGGCGAGCCTTGACGAACCCGCGAAAGCGGCCTGTCCGAGTAGCGCAGCCCGCCGGAGGGGAACGTCCGCCGCACGCTGGGAGGGTTCATCACGGACTCTGGGCGCGACCCAAGAGGTAGGCTTGCGGTCATGAGTAGCGTTGCGGCCCATGGCGTCGAAACCATCCTGAGCGTCCCCGGCGTGGCGGCCGATCATCTCTACCGGGAAGGCAGCGCAAAGGCTTCGTTCTGGGAGGCCGTCTTCGGATCGAGCCTCCGGGCCAAGAGCCGAACCCACGTCTCGGGGCTCGAGGACGGCACCAGGGTTTTCGACGTGCCCCTGCTCAAGGCCGAGCACGAAATCCTGCGCAGTGCCGGGGCCTGGATGGCCGAACAGGGCCTGGATGCCACCTGTTTCGAGGCGGCGGCCCTGCTCGCCGCCGGCAAATTGCGGGCAAGGCTGATCGGCCTGCAGGCGCGCGGGACATCCGAGGCCTCCTTCGAGCTCAGGATCGAGCCCAGGGGAGCGGAGGTCGTCGTCGATCCGGCCGTGCCCGGGGCTTTCCGGTCTTGGTTCGGGGCCGAGGGCTCGCGCCTCGCGCGGGAGACCCTCATCCCGTTCGGATTCACGCCGCACTCCGCGTGAACGGTTCAGCGCTGGAGATTGCATGACGAAAACAATGCCGCCCTCGACCGCGACGCCCCCGCGCAAAGGCGCCGGCCTTCGAGCCCTTGCCCTGTCGCTTCTGGCGGCAACGGTCTGCGCTCAAGCGCCGGGCGACAATCCAGCGGCGGCAGCCTGGCAAGCTCAGGTGAGCCCGGTGGCGGTGGAACTTCGAGGTCTGGCCGTGGTCAGCGATCGGGTCGCGTGGGCCAGTGGCGCCAAAGGATCGATCCTCCGAACCGTGGACGGCGAAACCTGGGCCGTGCTCAAAGTGGCAGGCGCGGAGACGCTGGATTTCAGGGACATCGAGGCCTGGGACGAGAAAAATGCCATCGCGATGAGCATCGGCGCGGGAGAAGCTTCAAACGTCTACAAGACCACGGACGGCGGGACGACCTGGCGGCGGGTATTCGCAAATCCCGACCCCACGGGATTCTGGGACGCCATCACGTTTTGGGACCGTGAGCACGGCGCCCTCTTCGGCGATCCGGTGCGAGGCCGGTTTCAGGTCTACACCACCGGCGACGGCGGCGAATCGTGGCAACCCGTGCCGGAAGAAGGAATGCCCGCGGCTCTCGAAAACGAAGGAGGGTTCGCCGCGAGCGGATCGTGCCTCGTGGCCGGCCCGGGCCGGAGCCTTGCATTCGTGACCGGAGGCGCCAGCGAAGCGCGCGTGTTCGTGTCGACAAACGGCGGGCGGAGCTTTCGCGTGTCCACCTCGCCCGTGCCAGCGACGGCCGCGTCGAAGGGCCTCTTCTCAATCGCGTGGCTCAACGAGTCGACTCTTCTGAGCGTGGGCGGGGACTATAAAGAGCCGGCCCTGGAGGGCATCAAGGCCAGTCTCAGCGACGATATCGGCGTGCTCTGGAAGAGCGTCCGATCCGATCCGGGTTTCCTCTCAAGTGTGGTGCCGGGCCCGGACAAGGACTCGGTGGTGGCGGTCGGCCTCGCGGGCACCGGCTTCAGCGCCGACCTCGGCAAGACGTGGACGACCATCGATCGGACTCCCTACAACACGGCGGGTTTCGCTCCGCGGGGCGGACCTTTCGCAAGAGCAGGTTGGGCGGTTGGGCCAAAAGGCGTGATCGCGCGCTGGTCCATGCCTCTCAGACCCCGTTGATTCAGATTCCTGGACCTGCGGTCTAGCACAGGGTCGCGTAGGCCGCTTGTACCTTCTCGCGATACCGTGCCGCCGAGTACTCCAGTTCCAGCAGGGCGCGACCGTTCGCGGCCCGCCGAGCCCCTTCCTCCGTATCGATCAGGGCGGTGTCAATCCCGGCGGCCAGGGCCATCTCGGTGGGCTCGACCAGAAACGCGGTGTCATCGGAAAGTACCTGAGTGTGGGTGTCCAGGCGGGTGGCGACGATCGGTTTCCCGGACGCGAGGTACGTATAGATCTTGAAGGGCGTGTTGCCGCCGAGGGTTCGCGGCGAGACCAGGACATCGGCCAGGGCCATCCACCTCGGCAGCATTTCCGGGAAGTGCTTGCCCACGAATCGACAACGAAAAAGCGCCTCGGGCGTCAATCGCAATTTCAGTTCCGTGATGTCTTCCGTCTCTCCGCCCACGAAGACGAAGATCGCGCGCGTGGTCCTCGCGGCGGCCTGCGCCATCATCGGAACGCCTTGATAGCGCTCGAAATTTCCAGTGTAGAGCGCCACTGGCGCATCGCCGAGATCGAGAGTCGCCCTTAACGCGGCGCCAGCGACACGATCGGAGTCGGTCAGAGTCGACACCAGGGGCGGATCGGCGAGCTGATGCACGCGGAGGGCGGGCCGAACACGGCGCACCGCGTCCTCGAGGCGCGCATTGATCACGATGGCCAGATCGGCTCGGCGCAGCGACCGACCGTGCCACCACGATGCGAGCGGGCCGAGGGCCCGGGCCAGGGCGGACTTCGACTGCGCCAGTTGCTCACCGAGATCGGAATCCATGTCGACCACGAACTTCATGCTTCTCGGGAGGAAGGGAGCGACCAGAAGGGCCGACTCCTCAACCGCATGCACGACGTCATAGGCGCCCGAGCGGGATAGACGCACGGCTCGCCACGCGAACGGGACGTCCTGCAGCGCCTTGGCGATCGAGAAGCCGGGCCGGATCCGCGCACCGCCGAGTCGAGCGGATCGCAGATGACGCACACGGGGCGCACTCCAGGCGTCCCCTTGCGGGAAGGTCAGAAGGTCGACATCGTGCCCGAGCTCGCCCAGCGTTCTCACGAGCGCGGCCACGGCCAGCGGCGTGCCCCGCACCTCATGGAAGGGTTGGGGAGCCAGGAGGAGTACGCGCATTTCAGGGTTGGCCGTAGGGCGAAGGCCCGCATAGCCCGGGCCGGGGCGCAGGAGGTTCAGGAGGGCTATGCACCGGAATCAGAGGGCATCCCAGCGCCCCCCGCTCAATGACTCAAGAACCGTTCGGCGTCGATGGCGGCCATGCAGCCGGTGCCCGCGGCGGTGACCGCCTGTCGATACTGATGGTCAGCCACGTCTCCGGCGGCGAAGACTCCGGGAATGCTGGTGGCGGTGCTGCCCGCCTTCGTGATGAGGTAGCCGCTCTCGTCGGTCTCAAGCTGACCGCCGAACACCGCGGTGTTGGGCTCATGGCCGATGCCCATGAAGACGCCGCCGCACTCGACATCTTTGCTCTCGCCGGTTTTGAGATTGCGCACCCGGGCTCCGAGCAGCTTGCCCGCGTCCTTGCCCAGATACTTCTCGATCGCGGAATCCAGCAGCCATTCGATCTTGGCATTCTTGCGCGCTCTTTCCTGCATGATCTTCGAAGCTCGGAGTGCGTCGCGACGATGGACGATGGTGACCTTGGACGCGAACTTGGTCAGAAAGGTCGCCTCCTCCATCGCGGTGTCGCCGCCGCCCACGACCAGAACGTGCTTGTTCTTGTAAAAGAATCCGTCGCACGTCGCGCACGCGGAGACCCCGCCGATCTTCGTGCGGAACTCCACCTCGTCATCGATCCCGAGCCACTTCGCGCGCGCTCCGGTGGCAATGATGAGGGTGTCGGTGGTGATGTCGCCGACGCTGGTCTTGAGCACAAAGGGCCTGACCCCAAGCACTGAGGAACTCACGGATCCGGTCACGAACTGAGTGCCGAACCGTTCGGCTTGCTTCCGCATCCCCTCCATCAACTCTGGGCCCAGGATGCCCTTGGGGAATCCGGGATAGTTGTCGACCTCGGTGGTCAGCATGAGCTGCCCGCCGGCTACATCGGTGGGATCGTCGTTCCCGCCGCCCTCGATGACCAGGGGCTTGAGCTCAGCGCGTGCGGCGTAGATGGCGGCGGTCAGGCCGGCCGGGCCGGATCCGAGGATGACGACTCTGTGCTGATTCAGCGATGCCATGGGAAGAAGTCTATCCGCGCCTATTCGTTCACGCCTTGACGGGTGGTGGAACTTCTCGTTCCGAGCTTCCCCCTTGACCGCTCCCCTCGACGGCCCGACGACCGTTCGGAAGAACGGTCCTGGACGGGGCCTTGGTGTACAACCCGTTCGCGAACGGCCCATTTCAGGCCCTTTCCGTCATTGCGAACGACCCGTCGTATCTTCGGGGAGTGAAGCAATCTCGCGGCCCCGCCGAGATCGCTTCAGTCCATGGAAGAACTCCGGGTCCTTCGCGATGACGGTGGTAGGGTTTCTCCCC
>JAENWE010000439.1 GCA_016650185.1 Vicinamibacteria bacterium
GATGGGCCTGAAGGATCTCGGCTCGCCGCGGTCGACCTGGGTCTCTACGTAGGCGAACCGGCCGTCCGGCGAACCCTTGGCATAAATCACCGAACGGATCGCGTCAGGGCCGGGATGCAGAACGTACGCCCAGGCCCCCAGAACAAAAAACGCCGTGAGGGCCAGTTGAGCGTACATCACGAGATTCTGGAAACGCGCGATGCGCATACGTTCCGTCCGTCCCGCCACGATTCCCACGCAACTGGCGACGAACAACCCCAGCGTCCAGGTTCCGAAGAAGAGCCTGATCGGGGGCGAATTGGAATACGCACGGAGGCTGAGGTCGGCAAAGAGGCCGAAGACCAAGATGACCCCGCCCAGAACCAGGCCGAGCCGAAAAGGTATCACGGCCAGATCGCGCCAGTTGCGCACGCCTCGCTCTCCTTTTCCATGAGCGGCCACGGACAGGGAGGCGAGCAATGCCCAGGCCCAGCTCGCTCCGAGCGATTCCAGATGAGATCGCTGCAGAATCCAGAATGTCCACCCGGTCCGGTCACTGGTCGACAGCCAGTTCGAGGCCATGATGGCCAGGAACGTGGTCGAGGCGAGAGCCAGGAGCGCCACGAACCGACCCGCGATCAGGACGGCGGTCGGAAGCGGGCGGGCGAAGAAGAAGGACGCGCGTCCCTCCGCGAAATCGCCGCCAAAATACCCGCCCGCCACCAGCCCGACGAGCAGGAAGGCCACCGACATCAGTTTCGCGATCGGGACACTCGAGCCCATGCCCGAGACGAAGGCGGGAATCAGACCGGCGATCAGCGCGGCGGACAGCACACCAAAACCGAGCCGCCGGATATCGAGGAGGGCTACGGCAAGTATCTTGTTCATGACGGCCTCCCAGGGCTTCGAGTGACTTCGGTGAATATCTGCTCGAGCGACTGACCTCGCTCCACCTTCAGGGGCTCCACGTCCTGGTCCAGGGCGAGGCGTGACCCTTGCAGGATCCCGACACGATCGGCGATGCCTTCGACGCCGGCCAGGTCATGGGTGGTCAGAATGACCGAAGTGCCGCGATCCGCCAGCTCCCCGATGAAGTCCGAAAAGAAGTCGTTTCGCGCGACCACGTCGAGGCCGAGAGTGGGATCGTCGAGCACGAGCAACTCGGGCCGGTTCCCGAGGGCCAGAGCCAGAGTGAAGAGAGCCTTCTGTCCCTTCGAGAGTGACGAGATCGTGTCCGCATCCGAAACGCCGAAACGGCTCAGACGCTCGTGAACACCCTGTTTGTCCCAGGTCGGGTACATGGCCTGGAAAAAGGCGGCGATGTCACGCACGCGAAGTTGCCCGGGCGCGTCACAGGTCTCGGGGACATACGCGGTCCGGGCCAGCAGCGCGGCGCGATGGGTCCACACATCCCGGTCGAAAACCATCACGCGCCCCGAACTCGGCTTTTGCAGGCCCAGCAGGCATCGGATGAGGGACGACTTGCCCGCGCCGTTCCGCCCGAGAAGAGCGTAGACCGAACCGCGGGCCACTTGGAAAGACACCCGGTCGACGACCAGGTGTTTGCCGTATCTCACCGAAGCCTCTTCGACTCGTACCACCGTATCGTCGCTCATCGCCTCGATCCTTCCTTGGCTGTTGCCTTAGCTGTTGCTGAGTTCGTCCCAGGCCTGCGTCAACGCCTCTCGGGCCGTGTCGAGTTCGGCGCCGTGGGTGATGGCGAGGGAAGCGAAGTTCATGGCCGCCTGACGGATCAGACGGCTCTGTTCCGACTTTCGTACCGCCGGGGGAGTGGCGGAGACAAAGGTGCCTTCGCCCCTTCGAACCTCGAGGAGGCCGGCGCCGACCAGGGTTTGATAGGCCTTCGAAACGGTGGCGGGATTGATGCGCAGGTCGGTTGCGAGTTCCCGAACCGAGGGGACGGGGTCGCCCGGAACGAGGGCGCTGGCGGCGAGGAGGCGTCGCAGGCCCTCTTCGATCTGACTCCAGATCGGCCGGGGGTCGGCCGGCTGAACCGGGATCCGGTTCGTCCAAGTGTCGTTTCTGGGTGGTGTCATTATTGACTCACTGTATCGGTACACTAATACACTATTCGAAACGAGTCAAGAGTTTTCTCGAGATTTCTTGTCGGCTTCGTTGACCACCGTGAAGGGGACTCCTACACTCGGCGGACGGATTGGAGTCACTAACCCGATTGAACTGCGCGGTCTGCTCTCACTCCGTGCCCACGGGGGCGCGGTTTTGCCCGGGCTGCGGAGGCCCCGTTCGGGCCGACACCGGTGCTTTGGATGCGTTGCGCGAGCGCCTCCAGGCCGCGGTGGACGATTCCTTTCAGATCGAACGCCTGCTCGGTCGGGGCGGCATGGGTTCGGTCTACCTGGCGCGCGAACCCGCGTTGGATCGTCTGGTCGCCATCAAGGTTCTGCCCCCGGACCGAGCGCAATCCTCCGACCTGCGCGAACGCTTCCGGCGCGAAGCCCGAACGGCCGCCCAGCTGTCGCATCCCAACATCGTCCCCCTCCTCACCTTCGGCGAAAACGACGGTCTGATGTACTTCGTGATGGGCTATGTGGAAGGCGAGGCCCTGTCCGCAGCGGTGCGCCGTGAAGGCCGGCTGAAGAGCGCCGAGGCGGTGCGCGTTCTTTCCGAGCTGGCGGAGGCTCTTGCTTATGCCCATGGGCGGCAGGTGGTCCATCGCGATGTGAAGCCCGAGAACATCCTTCTCGAGGTTCCGAACGGTGTCGTCCGGCTGACCGATTTCGGTGTGGCCAGGGGCGTGTCCGCGGCGTCGTCGCTGACCGCCGAAGGAGCGGTGATTGGGACTCCTCACTACATGTCGCCGGAACAGGCGGCGGGGAGATCCGACGTGGACCCGCGCTCCGACATCTATTCGATGGGCGCGCTCGCTTTCACTCTGTTCACCGGTCGGCCGCCTTTTGACGGACGGAGCGTGACCGAGATTTTGCGGCAGCACCTGACCCGGGACGTGCCGCGCCTGCGCGACCAGGTTCCCGAGTTGCCGGCGGCTCTCGATGATGCGGTGCGGCGATGCCTGGCCAAGGAGCCTTCCGCGAGATGGTCCTCCGCGACCGAGTTCTCGCGGGCGCTTCAGGCATCCGGCGACTCGTGGTGGGGTTCGCTCCTGCGCCGCGCCCGACCGGCTCACTCCTCGTCCTTTAGGGCGGTTTCGGAGATCGCCTCGTCCACTCCCATGCCCTCCTCGCCCGCGGAATTCGTGGCTGCGGCGGATACGGTCGCGGGCCGGCTCGGAGGCGAGGCCCAGGCGGACCGCCTGCGCGCCACCGTGAGGCGGCTCGCCCAGGACGCGGGTGACCTCGATCGGGCCATCCTGGGCCTTCAGACCGCTGCTGACCCCGTCGAATTGCGACGCGCGGAGAAGCGTCTCGCTGCGTTACGCGCGATCTCCGACCCTGCCCGGGAAGCCGCGGACACTCTGGAGGCTTTGAGTCGGCTGGTGCTCATGTCTCGGAAGGCCACGCAGAGACTGGAGGTCGAAAAAGCCGCGCGCACTTCGGTCCTGGCCAGCCTTCGGAGGTTGCACCAAGCAGCGCGACGGCTGGCCTCCGGTAACCGTGATGCCGCCGCCCTGGCTGATTTCGAGGCCGCGTGTCAGATGGCGGTGTCGGAAGGGGCCACCATCATGGCCACCGATCGTGAGGCCAGGACCAGCGATCCAGGGTAGGGCCAAGTGTTCACCCGACACGTGTGTCATCGGGCCGTTGGCTATGAGCCAGCCTTGTCCAGGTTGCCCGACCAGAGATACTCACGCGTTTCGGCCACCACCACGCCCGAGAGTCCGAGCAGCGCGATCAGGTTGGGCACGGCCATCAGGCCGTTGGCGATGTCGGAGAAACTCCAGACCACCGCGAGAGGCTGCACGGATCCGACCATCACCGCGATGACCCAGAGCATGCGGTAGGGGCGGATCACCTTCGATCCGAAGAGGTATTCCGCCGCCTTTTCTCCGTAGTAGGACCAGCCAAGGATGGTGGAGAACACGAAGGTGAGAAGTCCCACGGTGAGAATGAGGCTGCCGAGTATGGGGATGTCTTCGAACGCTCTATGGGTGAGGGCCGCCCCGGAAAGTCCGTTCTTCCATTCGCCCGAGTTCACGATGACCAGGCCGGTCATGGCGCACACCACCACCGTGTCCCAGAAAGTTCCAGTGGACGACACGAGGGCCTGACGCACCGGGTTCCTGGTCTGAGCGGCCGCGGCCACGATGGGCGCGCTTCCAAGGCCCGACTCGTTTGAGAAAAGGCCTCGCGCGATGCCGTAGCGGATGGCTTGGGACATACCGGCGCCGATGAAGCCTCCCACCGCCGCCTGTCCGGCGAAAGCCGAAGTGACGATGGTGGCCAGAGTGTCGGGCAGCGTGCTCATGTGCATGATCAGAAGGGTCAAACAGCCGAGGACGTAGAAGCCGGCCATGAAGGGCACCAGTCTTTCACAAACCCCCGCGATGGCCTTGATGCCGCCCAGAATCACCACTCCCGTAAGCAGCGTCATCACGCTTCCGGTGATCCACGGACTGAGGCCGAGACTCTCCTGGGCCAGCGAAGAGATCGAATTCGCCTGGGTCATGCAGCCGATGCCGAAGGCGGCGACCGACGTGAGGGCCGCGAAGACCATGCCCAGCCACTTGGCGTTCATGCCGCGCTCGAGCGCGTACATCGGCCCGCCCGCCATCGATCCATCCTTGGTCACGATTCGATACTTCACCGCGAGCACGGCCTCCGCGTACTTCGTGGAGATGCCGAAGACACCGGTGAGCCACATCCAGAGGACGGCGCCCGGCCCGCCGATCGAGATGGCGGTGGACACGCCCACGATATTCCCGGTGCCAATGGTGGCGGCGAGAGCGGTGGTCAGCGCGCCGAATTGGCTCACGTCGCCCTCGCCCTCTTTTTCCCGCGAGAAGGACAGCCTGATCGCCTGGGGGAGATAGCGCTGAATGAAGCGCAGCCGGAAGGTGAGGAAAAGATGCGTTCCAAACAGCAGGATGAGCAGGGGGGGACCCCACACCCAGTCACTGATGGTTTGAAGCGTGCTTTCGAACGAAGTCATTCAATTCTCCCTGGGCCATGAAAAGTGCAGGCACGGTAGCAGAGCAGCGATTCGACTCAAAACCAGCGCTTGCTCTGCTACGCTCTCGCGGTGAGGATCGTCTACGCCTCTTCCGAAATGGCGCCCTACGCGAAGACGGGCGGTTTGGCAGACGTGTCCGCGGCCCTGCCCAAAGCGCTCGCCGCTCGCGGCCACGAGGTGACCTGCTTCCTGCCGCGGTACGGCTCCATCCCCTTCCCTCCCGGACGCTTCATAGGGTCGGTTCACGTTCCCGTCGACAGTCTTCATCGCAGCGCCGGCTTCTACGAGAGTGAACCGAGCGCTGGCTTGCGCGTCATCTTCGTCGAACATCCTCCCTTCTTCGATCGCTCGGGGCTTTATGGCGATGCCTATGGAGATTTTGGCGACAACGCTTTCCGCTTCGCTTTCTTCTGCCGAGCCGTCCTGGAGTTCTGCCGCAGCCGGGGGTATCGGCCGGATGTCATCCATGCGCACGACTGGCAGACCGGGCTCCTCCCTGTCTATTTGAAGGCGTTTTATGGCGACGATCCGACCCTGCACCGAGTGCCCACCGTGTTCACCGTTCACAACCTCGCCTATCAGGGACATTTTTCCGCCGAGACTCTCGGCCCTCTGGGGCTGCCCGACTCCCTGGCCACCGAGGATGCGCTCGAATGGGATGGCCATATCTGTTACATGAAGGGTGGCCTGCTCTTTGCCGAGATGGTGACCACGGTCTCGCCGACCTACGCTCGGGAAATTCAGACGCCCGAGTTCGGCCAGGGTCTCGAGGTGGTGGTCCGGTCGCGCTCCGCCGATCTGGTTGGGATCTTGAATGGAGTCGACTACCAGGAATGGGACCCCAGGCACGATCCGCACATCGCGGCTCCCTTCGACGAAGGGGACCATGTGGGCAAGGTGGCCTGCAAGAGGGCGCTGCTCGCGGAGTTCGGCCTGGCCACGGAGCCCGATCTCCCGCTCATTGGAATTATCTCTCGTCTTGTGTATCAGAAGGGGTTCGACCTGGTGGCCGCGGGTCTGGAGCCGCTCCTGGCCCGTCGCCTGCGCCTGGTGGCGCTGGGCACCGGCGAGCCCGAGGTGGAGGAGGGTTTGCGGGAGTTCGCTCGCCGCGATCCCTCGCGGTTTGGGGTTCGCTTCGAGTATGACCAGAGCCTTGCGCACCGAATTGAGGCGGGAGCGGACATGCTCTTGATCCCCTCCCGGTTCGAGCCTTGTGGCCTGACCCAGTTGTACAGCATGCGTTACGGGACTATTCCCATTGTCCGGGCCACTGGAGGGCTGGTTGACACGGTGCAGCACTTCGATGCCCGCGCGAAAGCGGGCACGGGCTTTGTCTTCGAATACGCTGATCTCACCGGGCTCCTGTGGGCCATCGACGAGGCACTCTCGGCCTACGCACGGCCGGGACCGTGGTCCGACTTGATGCGGCGTGCCATGACTCGCGACTTCTCCTGGGGACTCTCGGCGGAACGGTACGAAGCCGTATACTCGCGGGACCAAATCAATGTCTAGTCGTCCATTTTCAAGATCCGCGGAGTCAGTCAACCCATGTCCGACGTCATCGCCACGTTCACCGACCAGAACTTTGAAGCCGAAGCTCTGGGATCGCAGATCCCGGTCCTTCTCGACTTCTGGGCGGAGTGGTGTCAGCCCTGCCTGGCCATGGTCCCCGACCTCGAAAGCGTGGCCAACCAGTTCGCGGGCCGGCTCAAGGTCGGCAAGGTCAATGTGGAGGAGAACGAACACGTTCCCTTCAACTACAACGTGACCGCGATGCCGACCTTGATTCTCCTGAAGGGCGGTCAGGTGGTCGAGCAGCGGGTAGGTAAGCTCAGTCGAGAAGCTCTAACCAAACTCGTCGAGCCTCATCTGTAAGCGGCGGCTGAGGCCCCCGCGGTCAAACCGCCACGGGTTCGTCCGGACCCAGGGAATGGACGGGCGTCGCTCGATTCCTGCTAACATCATCAGTAACAGTATCCCCTCCCTCTATCCAAGAAACTGTCAGGAGACATAAAAGAAGTGGCAAAGAACAACCAGCGTGACCCCAGCCTTCGCACCACCACCGTGGCGCGCGTGAACCAACTTCTGAACGGCGGCCTGACCAAGGCGGGCGCCTTCGAGAAGATCAGTGCCGAAACGGGGCGCGCGAAGGACGCCGTTCAGATGCTCTACTACCGGGCGATCCGGGCGGCCAAGGCCGGTCCGAAGTCCGGCTCGAAGCCCGCGGTCAAGTCGGCGCCTTCGTCCAAGGCCGCGACCAGCCCGGCTGTGGCGAAGCCGGCGGTAGTGGCCACCCCGGCTCCGGCTCCCAAGCCGGCCTCCCGTTCGCGCCGCCGCTCCAGGAAAGCTTCCCGGAGGGCCGCCCGTCCCCGTCCGCAAAGCGTTGCCCAAAGCGGTGATTTCCCGGCCCTTCTGAACGGCATCGCTGCCGCCATCAACGCCCTCCTCAAGCACGTTGAAAAGACCGTGCATGAGAACAAGACGCTCAAGGAGCAGTCGGCACGGCTCAAGGCCATCACCAGCCTCATCCGCGGCCGGTAGTCGGGCCTCACGGTCCAGGGGCAGGTCCAAGTGAACCTGCCCGTTGTATTTTCGGCGAGTACTAGTCGATTTCCTCGAACCGGTCTACTCGCTTCTTCGGCCCCTCGGTCGCTCGCAGCCCCGACCCATCGGCGGCGTGCCTCGGCCGGGCCATCTCAAGGGTGATCGGAGGCGCGTCGCCTACTCGGTTGACGCATTCGACCACCGCGTTCCTGATCTCGCCTTCGGTGGGATGACCTGCCCGGCCGAGGTAGAGACCGGCCCACAGGCCGAGAATCGGATCCGCGAAGTCGTAGCGCTTCTTGATCTGGGTCAGAAGGCCGACTTCCACCAACCAGCGCAGGTACTGCCTGGAAGCGCCCGGGGTGCGGCCGATGAGCGGAAAGAGGTCGGTGAGGCGTTTCTCACGGTGGGCGGCCACGACCTCGGCCGCGCGCTTCGAAACGGCGTAGCCGCGGCTGCGCATGAGCAGGACTTCATAGCGCCGACGGCAGGTGAGCTCAAGGGCGCCGCCCGGCATGAGCAGGTGGATTAGCGAACGGGTCACGTCCCGTGAGTCGCGCAGGTCCGCGACCAGAGGGAGCAGCGTCGCGGCCGATCCGTGGGTGACGGTGATGGCGGTGGCGATGGCGTGCGAGTCGCTACGGAGGGAGGGGACCTCTTCGAGGTCGGAGGACGTCAAACCGGGCAGAAGGACGCGTTCGAGGTCGGCGAAGAGATCGCCCGCGAGGCCCAGATAGGAGGAGGTGAGAACCGCTCCTCGGGACGCCCGCAGGGCGCGGGCGAACGGCGCCTCAATGGCGCCGAGGTCGGGGAAGTAGGCGAGCGACCGAATCTCTGTCACTTCGTCGATGAGCCAGACGAAAGGCCGCGACGGAACCTTCATGGTCAACAGGTCCAGGAGGTGGAGAAGGGCCCTTGAGGAATTGCGCCGATCGGATGCGCTCTCCTTCGCCAGAGCCTCGACCGAGTCGGCGTCCTCCACCATAAAGGGATGGACGGCTCCGACCAGGGCCGCCAGCAGGCGCTCAGGAGTGGAGGCGGCGGTGAAGAGGTCCAGGAAGACGAAGGGTATCGAGGTCTCCTGCAACGAGGCCGCGATTTTCACCAGAGTGTGTGTCTTGCCCGCGCCGAGCGGGGCGAGGAGCAGAGACTTCCTCCCGGTGGACGCGTCCGCGGCCAGGGTGTGCGCGAAGGCATCGCGGGAGGAGGTCTGAGCCAAGGTCACGGCACCAGGGGAGTCTTCATCCGGGTTTGTTTCGCCATCTCGATGGCAGTTTCGTAGCCGGCATCGACATGCCGGACGACACCCATGCCGGGATCGCTGGTCAGAACCCGCGCGAGCCGGCGCGCGGCCGCGTCCGTTCCATCCGCCACCACCACCATGCCGGCGTGAATCGAGTAACCCATGCCCACGCCGCCGCCATGGTGGACGGAAACCCAGGAGGCTCCGGAAGCCGTATTCACCAGGGCGTTCAGGATCGGCCAGTCGGCCACCGCGTCGGAGCCGTCTTTCATCCCCTCGGTCTCCCGATTGGGCGAAGCCACCGAACCCGCATCGAGATGGTCGCGCCCGATGACGATAGGGGCGCTGACCCGACCCGTCCGGACCAGCTCATTGAAAACGGCGCCCATCTTCTCCCGCTCGCCGTAGCCGAGCCAGCAGATCCGCGCAGGCAGGCCCTGGAACTTCACTCGCTCCTGAGCGAGGTTGATCCACCGATGCAGCGACGTGTGGTCGGGGAAGGTGTCCAGAATGGCCTCATCGGTCGCGGCCAGATCCTTGGGGTCGCCGGAAAGGACGGCCCACCGGAACGGGCCCTTGCCCAGGCAGAACAGGGGTCGGATGTACTCCGGCACGAAGCCCTTGATTTCGAACGCATCCAGAGCGCCCGCGCCCTTGGCCTCGGCCCGGATGTTGTTGCCGTAGTCGAAGGTGACGGCGCCCGCTCGTTTGAAGGCGAGCATGGCGTTCACGTGGTCGGCCATGGAAGCGCGCGACAGGCGGACGTACTCTTCGGGATTGCTGACGCGCAGGTTGCGTGCGGCCTCGAGGGTGTACCCCTTCGGGATGTATCCGTTCAGAGGATCGTGGGCGCTCGTCTGGTCGGTGACGAGGTCGGGCCGGAAGCCGCGTGCGACGAGCGCGGGCAAGACCTCGGCGGCGTTGCCGAGCAGGCCGATGGAGAGACGCCGCTTCTGGGCCTTGGCTGCGCCCGCGAGCTCGAGGGCCTCCTCCAGGGAGTGGGTGCTGACGTCGAGGTACTTCGTCTCCAGTCGCTTGTCGATGCGCGAGGGATCGACCTCGACCACGATGGCCACCCCGTCATTCATGGTGACCGAAAGAGGTTGCGCCCCGCCCATGCCCCCGAGGCCGGCGGTCAGGGTGATGGTTCCGGCCAGGGTGCCGCCGAAGTGCTGGCGCGCCGCCTCACCGAACGTCTCGTAGGTTCCCTGCAAGATCCCTTGAGTGCCGATGTAGATCCACGATCCGGCCGTCATCTGGCCGTACATCATCAGACCCTTGCGGTCGAGCTCGTTGAAGTGTTCCCAGGTCGCCCACATGGGCACCAGCATCGAATTGGAGATCAAGACCCTCGGCGCGTCCTCGTGGGTCTTGAAGATGGCGACCGGTTTCCCCGACTGAACCAGGAGCGTCTCGTCGTTCTCGAGTTCCCGGAGGCTGCGCACGATGGCGTCGAAGCACTCCCAGTTTCGCGCCGCCTTGCCGATGCCCCCGTAGACCACCAGGTCCGCGGGCCGTTCCGCCACTTCGGGGTCGAGATTGTTCATGAGCATGCGAAGGGCGGCTTCCTGAATCCAGCCTTTGCAACTCAGTTCCGACCCCCGGGGGGCTCTGATGGTCCGGGTCATTCCATGGCTCCAAATGTGTGTTCGGCCGCGCGTACCAGGTCGCCCTTGCGAATGAGTTCGGCGGCGTGTTCGATTTCCGGTCCCATGATCCGGTCGGTGTCGTACTTCGGAACCGCAGCTCGCAAGGCGGCGTGGACGGCCTCAAGGGTGTTCGAGGTTCGAAGCGGCCGATGAAATTCGATGGCCTGGGCGGCGGCCAGAGCCTCGATGGCCAGGATCCTTCGGACGTTCGCCACCACCGACCGCGCCTGACGGGCGGCGATCGGGCCCATGGAGACGTGGTCCTCCTTGTTGGCCGAAGTCGTGATGGAGTCGACGCTCGCCGGATGGGCGAGCGACTTGTTCTCGGACGCGAGCGCCGCCGCGGTGACGTGAGCCATCATGAAACCGGAACGCAGGCCACCGTCCTCGGTGAGGAAAGCGGGAAGGCCGGAGAGACTTGGGTTCACCAGCCGTTCGATGCGCCGTTCGCTGATACCGCCGATTTCGGCGGCGGCGATGGAGAGGAAGTCGGCGGCCATGGCCGCGGGCTCGCCATGGAAATTGCCGCCGGACAGGAGCTCGCCTGATTCGGCGAACACCATCGGATTATCGGTGGCGCTGTTCATCTCGATCTCGAGCGTCCTTCGGACGAAGGCCAGGGCATCGCGACAGGCGCCGTGAACCTGCGGCGCGCAGCGGAGCGAGTACGCGTCCTGGACGCGGCCGCAGTTGCGATGAGACTCACGCAGGGCGCTCCCCTCGAGAAGCCGCTTGAGATTCCGGGCGGAGGCGGCCTGTCCGGCGTGAGGTCGAGCCGCGTGGATCCGGGGATCGAAGGCCACATCGGTGCCGAGCAGAGCATCGACGGTCATCGCCGCGACCACATCGGCGGTTCGCGCGAGGGTTTCGGCCTCGAGCAGAGCGAGGGCGGCGATGCCGGTCATGAGCTGCGTGCCGTTGATGAGGGCGAGGCCTTCTTTCGCTCCCAGCGTGACCGGTTTGAGTCCGGCCGCCGCCAGAGCCTCGGCGGCCTTCAGGTCTTGACCGTTGACCTCGCACTCACCCTCGCCGATGAGAAGGAGGGCGACGTGGGCCAGCGGCGCGAGATCGCCAGAAGCTCCGACCGACCCTTGTTCAGGGACTTTTGGATGAATGCCGCGATTGAGGCATTCGATCAGAAGGCTTGCGGTCTCCACCCGCGCCCCCGAGAAACCCTTGGCGAGGACGTTCGCGCGCAGAACCATGAGCGCACGGGTCTCCAGGATTGGAAGGGTCGGCCCCACCCCGGCCGCATGCGAGCGAACCAGGTTTCGCTGAAGGGCCTCAAGGTCCATGGGGCCAATGCGCACGTCGGCGAAGTTGCCGAAGCCGGTGTTGACGCCGTAGACCACGTCACCTCGCGCCACCGCGCCGTCCACCACCGCGCGCGAGGCCCGCATGGCCGCGACCGCCGCCTCTGTGAAACCGACGGAGGCGCCGGAGGCCACCGCCGCCAGGTCAACGATGGCGAGGTCGTTTCCGTTCAGAGTAATTCTTCCCATGGCGCGTAGACCGAATCTTAGGAGATCTTCGCCTTGCCATTTCGAGGCCGGGCTCCCTACAATCCGCCTTCCGGCCCAAAACACCCGGGCTCTTGATCTCACTCCGAAGAACCCCCACAAGGCCAAACGAACACGCCCCTATGCCGAATATTGCGATTATTGGCGGCCAATGGGGCGACGAGGGCAAGGGCAAGATCGTCGATCTGATCACGCCGGCCTTTGAAATCGTCGCCCGCTTCAATGGCGGCCATAACGCCGGCCATACGGTCATACGCGCGGGGACCAAGCTCGTCCTCCATCTGATCCCATCCGGGATCCTTCATGACGGCGTGCTTTGCGTCTTGGGCCACGGCCTCGTGATCGACCCCGCCGCCCTCGATGCCGAGTCGCGTGAGGTTGAGGCGCTGGGGTTCGATGTCGCCGCGAATCTCGTGATCTCAGACCGCGCCCATGTACTGCTTCCGCACCACCGCGCCCTGGATTTGATGAGCGAGGAACGGAAGGGCAGCGCCAGGCTGGGCACCACCGGCCGCGGCATCGGTCCTTGCTACGAAGACAAGGCGGCCCGTCGGGGCATGCGGATTTCCGATGTGCTCCTGCGAGACCGGATCGACGCCAAGCTTGCGGCCCTGCGAGAGCACTTCGAAGCTCTCTGCCGTGGCCATGGCGTTTCCAGCGACATTGACTGGTCGAAAACCGCCGACGACCTCGAAGGGTTCGGCGCGCGGATCGCGCCCCGGGTCAGGGACATTGCGGCCTTGCTCCATCGCCAGATGACCGATGGCTACGCAGTGCTTTTCGAGGGCGCGCAGGCGACGCTCCTCGACCTCGATCACGGCACCTACCCCTTCGTGACCTCGTCGTCGGCCGGGGTAGGCGGCGTGGTCACGGGGCTTGGAGTGCCGCCCTCGAAGATCGATGGCGTCCTTGGCATTGTGAAGGCGTACACCACGCGCGTGGGCACCGGCCCCCTTCCCACCGAACTCAAGGACGAGGCTGGGGAGGGACTGCGCGAACGCGGCGGCGAGTACGGCGCCACCACCGGCCGCCCGCGTCGGTGCGGCTGGTTCGACGCTGTGGTCGCTCGCTACTCGGCTCGGCTGAACGGCTTCGAAGGCATCGCCCTGACCAAGCTCGACGTCCTCGATACGCTCGAAGAGATTCCGATCTGCGTCGGCTACCGTTATCGCAACACGCGTCTCGACGACATCCCCGCGGATGTGACCATCTACGAAGAGTGCAAGCCTATCTACGAAAACATGAAGGGTTGGAAGACCCCCACCTCTCATGCGAGGGAGTGGCGCGAGTTGCCACAGGAGGCGCGGGACTACATACGGAAGATCGGCGATCTGGTCGGGGTCGAGGTGCCGCTGGTTTCGATCGGCCCCGATCGCGATGAATCGGTGATCGACGAAAGCACCCGAACGGCCGGCTGGCTGAGACGCTAGTGTCCTGTCTCGTAAGTACGCGTCACATGTGCGCGCTCAGCGAATCGACTGCAGGACCGCCCTCAGGTCTATGCGGGGCGTGGTGACCCCGTTGACGTCGGTGACCCGGCGTCCGGTCGACCTTAAGAGTTGGTACACCTGGGCCACCGTGAAGGAGGGCGCCGCGCCCATGATGAGAGCGGCCGCTCCCGCGACATGCGGAGTGGCCTGGGAGGTTCCATCGAAGGTGTTGGTGCGGCCCCCGGGGAAGCTCGACGTGATCGTCGTTCCGGGAGCGAGGAAGTCCAGAAGGCTGTAGCTGTTCGAGAAGCAGGCCACTCGGTCGGCGACCGCGGTGGCGTCCCCGCAATCACGGCTGGGGATGTCCGAGGATCCGGAGTAGACCGCCCCGACGGACCACGCGTTGCTGAGGCAGCCCGGAGCGCTGATACCGTCGCCGTAGGACTCGTTCCCGGAGGCGATGACCACGGCCGTGCCCGTGGCGACCAGACGATTCACCGCCGCCGCCATCGCGGGTTCGTCCGCGTCGCAGTAGCCGGGATACTTTCCGCCTCCGAGACTCATATTGACCACCTGGATCTTGAACCGCATCACGAAGTCGAGGCCGGCGAGGATGCCCGAGTCGCTACCGCTGCCGTCCGCTCCCAGGACCCGGACCGCCACAAGCAGCGCGGAAGGAGCCACGCCCGCGGGTGCGACGGAGCCCTGAGAAGCGATAATCCCCGAGACGTGCGTGCCATGGCCCTCGTCGTCGCGAGCCGATCCCAATCCGGTCTGGGAGGACGTTCCGTCCGGGCATCCACCGCCCCCGTTGCCGCCAACCGCGGTACAAGCCTCCGTCGATGACGTGACGGATCGGAGGTCCGGGTGATTCCGGTCGACCCCCGTGTCCAGGACGGCGACGGAGGCGCCGCGACCACGGTAGCCGGCGGCCTGAGCGTCACGGGCGCCGATAAGAGCGGTGGACTCCGAAAGGAAGGCGTGCCTCACCTGGTCGAGGCCGACATGAAGGACGCCGGGGAGCGATTCCAACGTAGCCAGGCCCTCCCGCGTGACCTCGCCGGCCAAGGCTGGAATGAACTCATACTGTTTCGTGAGGCGGAAGTCCCGTGTCGACAGGGAGGCCAGGACGCCCCCTTGCGCAGCGGCCACCTGTGCGGCTTCGGCGGACCGGGCCGCCAAGGGGCCGTCCGGCTCCTTGAGA
>JAENWE010000440.1 GCA_016650185.1 Vicinamibacteria bacterium
GTGTCTCGGGTATCGGATCGGATTCTCAAGGTTCTGGGCAGTGTCCGGACCGACCGGGGACAAACCACGTTCTCTCTGTCCGAGACGTCGGCCGATGAGCCACGTCTCGCCACCGATCGGACACTGATCGCTCAGCACGCGCTGATCCTTCTTTGCGCCCTCGCGGGCCTGGTCCTGGCCGCCATGGGCCGTCAGCCCCCGGACTCTGAAGGGTCGGGGCCGGCCCTTCATGCCTACGAGGAGGCCATGTCCCGTTTGCGCCTTCGCGACGACGAGCGTTTCGCGTCCTTTGAGCGCGAGAAGTCGGCATTGGCGGAGATTCTTCGAGACAAGGAGGCGATGGCGCGCGCCGGTGAATTGACGGCAGGAATCGTCCATGAGATGGGCAACTCGCTCGCGGCCATCCTGATGCACGCGCAGGTGGCCGCGAAATCAGGCGACGAGCGGAGCCGCACCGCGGGCGCCGCGATGATCGAGGAGGTGCGTTTCGCCCAAGGGGCGATGGCGAGCTTCGTGGACTTCATCCGAACCGATGCGGTTCAGCTTCTCCAGTTCGACCTGTCGAAACTGGTCGCGCGTGTGGCCGCCCGCGAGACCGCGCATCGACCGACCGAGATCGCGCTCGAAGGCGCTTCAACCCTGGTCTTCGGAGACGAGGACCTCCTCGAAAGGGCGATCGAGAATGTGGTGAGAAACGCCTGTCAGGCGGTGGGCGAAACCGGCGCGGTCTCGGTGAAATTCGGTTCTGATTCGACCCACGCTTTCGTGATCGTCGAAGACAACGGCCCCGGCATCAAGGATCCGGATCGAGCGCTGCGTCCGTTCGAGTCATCCCGCGCGGGCGGGCTGGGGCTCGGGCTGCCTCTCGCCCTCAAGATCCTGAGTCTTCATCACGGCACACTGCATGTCGCCGAGAATCTTGCCGGCAGGGGCTGCCAGGTGGTTTGTAAATGGCCGAAATCGGCCTAGGATGCTACAAGTCGTAACTGACAAAAACGATGTCGAGCGCAGGCGACGGTCGGGAGGCCACCTCTATCAGCTTGCTGGCGCTACATTTATGACCGCGGGGAGGACTATGGAACAACACTTGCTCAACACCAAGCCCATGACGGCCCATCAGACGAAGACCCATCAGATGAAGAGACGATCGCAGGGTTTCACCCTCATCGAGATACTCGTCGTGATCGGCGTGATCGCCGCCATGGCGGCGGTCACCCTCCCGAACATCGCCGGCTACCTTCGAAGCGCCCGAATCAGGAGCGCCCAGGATCAGGTCTTCTCGGCGATTCAGAGGGCGCGAGCGAAGGCCATAACCAACAATTCCCAATACGGTGTGGTTTTCGTGATTGAGTCGCCGCAAATCTTCTGGGTTCATATCGAAGATCCCGAGCCTCCTGCGGCCGGGCAGGCGCTCCAGACCGGTCGTCAGCCGTTGAATTCCGGAGCCAACCCGCGACTCAGCACGCGTTACGAGCTCGACGCCCAGGTTCGGTTCGCGGTCGCGGCCGGCTCCTGCCCTGCCGGTCCGGGCGGAGGCAATCAGAACTCCCTTCGTTTTGACCGTTACGGCGTCCGGACTTTCCCCGGGTTCGTCCCCGCGGCGCCGGAAGCCGCCGTCCCGGCCCTGCAGGCCGCCGTCGGGCCGACCGTGACTGGAATCATGATGACCAATACCAGTGCCGAGGCATCCATCTGTCTCGTCGACCAGCAGACGGGTTTGTCCCGGCTGATCACCATCGCCGCGGGCGGCCGGGTCAAGAAAGGCTAGCTACGATGAGACTCAAGAACCCCACCGCCGCGACCCTTGCCGGACTTCGAAATGGCCGGGCCCGAACCCCTCTTGCCGGGCGGCCGAGACGAGCCGACGACGGCTTCACGCTGATTGAGGCCGTCATCGCCACCGCCATTCTGGTCTTCGGCCTGGCCGCGGTGTCCAACCTCATTTTCGTGGCCATCAGCTCCAACACCCTGGCCAATCGAATGACCACGTCCTCGTTCCTCGCCAGCCAGAAAATGGAGCAATTGCGATCCATTCCTTTTGACAACGCCGCCCTGGCGGACTCTCTGGCGAACTCCCTTGATGTCGACCAGGCGGCCCACAACGAGAACATCGTCGTCGCCAGCGTCGGGACCTTCCATACCCGATGGAACGTAAGAACGGTCGCGGCCTTTGGGACCAGCCTCAAGTTCGTGGCGGTTCGGACGGAGTTTTCAGGTCCGCTCGGGCGTCAATCTCGAGCGGAGTTCACCACGTATCGAGCCTGCACCCTGACGGGATGCGCTCCATGAACATCAAGGCAGGCAGGGAGCTCATGAACACGAACCGTCGAGCACAACGGCGCGCTCCACTGGGAGCGTCGGGGGATACCATGTCAAGACAAACGGCCCGGCGAGAGTCGACGCAAGGTTTCTCCCTGCTCGAAATGCTGGTGGCGATCACCGTAACCATGATCATCATGGGGTCGGTCTACGGTCTCATCACCCAGGGCCAATCGGCCTTCGGCCGTGAGCCTTATCTGGCCGACCGCCAGCAACAGATTCGTATCAGCATGGACCGGATCCAGGAAGATGTGCTTTCCGCGGGAGGCGACCTCGGCGCGTTTTTCCAAAGCTTCGGAACGACCCTCAACAATGTAGGCCCGCAAGGAGTTCGGGCCGCGGACGATCTCACTCTGGGTGGCCCCAACTCCGACTATCTCGAGATCAGACGCACCTCCCCGGATTGCCCGTCCATTCGCACTGAGACGGCCACTCCGCCGGGGCCGCTGAGCGGCGTGAACCTCAATACGGTGGAGTCGTTTCCAGACTGCTATCCAGAGCCGGGGTTCGTGCTGCTCCTTTACCCGGACGGGCGGTCGAAATTCGGATGGCTTCACAACCAGCATTCAAAAGGCGATGACGCGGCCAACTTCCCGGGTGGTCAGCAGCCGGCAGAGTCGCAGATCGGAAAGAGCGCGCCCGGCGACATCAATTGTTCCGTCTGGATCGGCGATGACAATGCCGTGGCCAGCCCGAATGGGAACACCTGTCCCGCGGCCCCGGCCCTGGTCCCGCCCCCGCCGGCGCCCTGTCCCGCCTGCCCGCCTTACGCGATCGTGCAGGCGGAGATTATTCGCTACCAGATCGGAACCGACACCGATGGAACGATTGGTCTCTTCCGGAGTGCAAGCGGCGGAATCAACGCCGTCGACGCCGCCACCAATCCTCCGGGAACGGGCTGGCAACTCGTGGGCAGCGGAATTGAGGATCTTCAGGTCGAGTACCGGA
>JAENWE010000441.1 GCA_016650185.1 Vicinamibacteria bacterium
CCGGTGGGATCGGTGAGGCGATGGATCTGTTCAAGGTTGGTCGTCTTGCCCGACTTCGCGGGCCCGTAGAAGACGACCTTGGCCTTGATCGTCTTTTCTGCAAAGTTGAACTGAACCATTAGTGACCCACCACGAAGACGCTTTCTGTTCGGCGCCCCTTCAGGGGCTTAAGGAGATTTTTGAATATAGCACGCGGTGCGAAAGCGCTCCGGCGGGTCTTGCCGCGTTTGTCCGGGGGGTCAGGAGAGTGAAGAAGGCGTGGCGACGTCGAGAACATGCTGAAGCAACGCGGACTCCGGTTGGGCCCCCACAAACTCCGCGGTTTCACCCACCACCGTCTTCGGAACGGACGAAACCCGATAGCGTCGGGCGAGGTCGGGAAAGCCCGTGACCTCTACGCCATCCGCGGTGATCTTGTCGCTGGCGATGGCGAAACGGTAGGCCAGGCGCACGGCCCGGGGGCAAAACGGTCAGGTCGGGGTCGAGAAGACCTGGAGATGGACGGGCGTGGTCAGGGAGGCGAGAGCTTCGATGGTCGCCGGATCAAGGCCACTCTCGCCCTTCGAAACATCAATGATTCCGTCAATCAAGACGCCGAAGTCATATTGCATGGGCAGGCCGAAGAACCGGACGCCGTAGTCTTTATCCGCGCCCCCATCCACTCCCGCGCGAAGGATGGCAACCGCGGGGATACGCGTCACCCCCAGGTCTTTCGCCTGGGTGGCGTCGATAATGAAGTTCTTCGCCTCGACGATGACGCGTGGGTCCAAGGTCCCAAGCTCCTCCACCAGGCGCTTCACCTCTTCCGATTCGGGATGCTGAAGGGCCTGGGAAAAGACGACAAGCTTCACCGGATGAACCATCTCGGAAAAGCGCTCTTTGATCTGACCGCTGACTTCCTCGTCGAAAAACATGGCGAAGGTTAGTCTCTGCCCGCGGCGGCCCTGAAGGCCGCGAGGTTCCGCTCGACCTGCCGGGCATGATTGGTCAAATGCGCGGCATAGCTTTTGAGCCAGTCGCAGGCGTTGTATGGGCCGGACTGAGTGTGCCGCCCCTCCTTCGCCCAGTCGGCGTCATTCATGGACCGCAGAATGGGCAGGGTCGCCGTGCGCACCGCATCGATGGTGCGCAAGGCACGGTCTGTCGACTGAGCGTGATAGTTGAACATCTTCGCCCAGGCGTCCTGGTCATAGCCGACGATCACTGGTTCCTTCTCACCCACCAGGAGCCGGATGCGGGTGGCCGCGTACGTCTCAGAGTCCGCGCAATGAATCACGACCTCGTGAGCCGACCACTTGTTCGGGGCCGGCCTCCACTTCTCGGCATCCTCCGGAACGTTCTCCCAGGCGGTTCTAAGGAGGGTCGCGCCCTTCTCGTATTCGACGATGAGTTTCTCGCGCTCTTCGGCGCTCAGAACGGTGGGCATCAGAGGCTCTCCTTGCGGGCATCGGAAATGAGCCCCTCAATGACGCGCACCGCGTCGTCAAGGCGGCTTTGCGGAACAAGAATGTGATCGGTTCGAAATCCGCATTGGGGAATGATCGGAATCCGAGCCACCGCCAGTCGATCCGCGACGGGAGCGAAGAAGCCCACGAGGTCAACCGGCATGGTCGCTTCGATGGTTATGGCCCGCAGTCCGGTCACGATCTCCGTCGCCCGCGCTCTGAGCCGCCACGCGTTGAACGCCGCTTCGGGGGCGCTCAGTGTGCACTCCGTCCCTTCCGTGAGGAACGCGACGAAAGCCGACGCATCGCGGACGCCCACGCGGCCGGCAAACGCGGCCACCCGGTCACCGACGAATCGCGGGAACGTCGCAAGCACCAACGCCTCGGGCCAGACCTTGGTCTGGGCGGTGGACCAGACTTCGCGCGCCCGGACATTCAGGGTCATGATGACATGCGAATTTACGACTACCGAGACGTTCGGCGGAAGGCCGGAACGGAGATATTTGGATCACATTCTAGAATCGTGGATTGCCCGAAAACCAGTTTGAGGTGCAAGCAACTGGATCGCCTTGACACGAATCGATTTCGGGCTCATTCTTCTCTTAATTTCGCGACAGGCCCGGTTCGTGCTGTATCGGCGCACTACTGGGCACGGTTGCTCTGATACCTGTGCCGTGCAGACGTCCACCGTTGTTTCTATTCCCCCAAAACTGTTTGAGGAGATCTCACATGCGTTTAATCAGGACTTTGGCGATCGCGTGCGTGGCGATCGCTCTCTTGTCTCAGGGTGCTCTGGCGCAAGAGCTGCGAGGCAGAATCGCCGGCGTCGTCACAGACGACAGCGGCGCGATCGTACCGGGCGTGGCCGTGACCGCCAATTCCCCGGCCCTTATCCAGCCTCAGACGACGACCTCGGGATCTGACGGGAGCTAACGTTTCCCCGCCCTGCCTTCGGGCCTCTATACATTGACCTACGAACTTCAGGGCTTCCAGACGATCAAGCGCGAAGGCCTCCGGGTCACCCTGAACCAGACCTTTACCATCGACGCGAAGATGAAACCGGCAAGTCTCAGTGAGACACTGACCATCACCGCCGACACTCCCGCCGTGGACACGAAGACCACGTCCATCGGCACAGCGTTCACCAAGGAACTCCTCACCGACATCCCGAACGCGCGCGACGTCTGGGCGGCCATGGCGCAGGCCCCGGGATTCCAGATGCAGGCCTATGACGTAGGCGGCTCCCACACGGGCACGCAGACCGGGTACCTCGCCTACGGCGTGGGTGATCAGAACAAGACGATGATTGAAGGAATCAACGTCACCGAGAGCACCGCCGCGAACGCCGGCTATTTCGACTTCGGCAGCTTCGAGGAATTCCAGCTCGGCGCGGCCGGAAACCTCGGCGAACAGGCGGGCCCGGGTGCGCTCATGAACATCACGGTCAAGTCGGGCGGCGATAAGTTCGGCGGACAGATCTACTACGACTATGAAGGATCGAGCACGATCGGCGACAACGTTCCGTCGGCCTTCAAGAGCCCCGGCGGCGTGGGCGCGGGCGGTTTCAAAGCGCCCACCATCACGGATCCCGCAACCAAGCAGCTGATCGGTCTCCAGACCGGCAACCCGATCACGAAGCAATACGACCTTAACGTGAACGTCGGCGGACCAATCATCAAGGGCAAGCTGTGGTTCTTCGCCGGCTATCGCGACAACAACCAGTACAAGACGATCCTGGGCCTTCCCGGCACCACCGCGCAGAGCCAGTTGAAGAACTACACCGGCAAGATGACGTTCCAGGTGAACCCGAAGAACCAGATCATCGGCTTCTGGAATCAGCGAACCAAACTCCAGCCCCTGCGCGATCTGTCTCTGACCACTCCGATCGAATCGGCCTACTACCAGGCCTCGAAGAACAGGCCCACGAAGCTGGAATGGACGAGCGTTCTGTCCGACCGGGCGTTCCTTGACATCCAGGTCGCTCATTGGCTTAACGCCTTCCCGCTTTATCCGACCAAGACATCGTCGAGCAGCACCGAGGGCGTCGGACCGGGGCGCATCGATCTCTCCACCAACCAGCTCTCGGGCTCCAACAACTCCTATCAGGATCAGTTTCGGTACAAGCCCCAAGTCTCGGGAAGCCTCGCCTATTTCGTGGACAGCTTCGGCCCCGGCAGCCACAACTTCAAGCTGGGGGTCGAGTGGCAGCGGGACCGGAAGGAGTTTCTGTCCTTCCAGCCCGGCAATATCTGGTACCGCGATGCTCGCACCGTAAGCGGAGTGATTACCACCCAGGAAGTCGATGTCTGGAACACCAACGGCGACGGCGAGGGCGCGAACCGCTCGGTCAACGACGCGACCCAGAGTTCGGCCTACCTCAACGACACGTGGGCTATCACCCGCCGACTGTCCCTCAACATGGCCGTCCGGTACGACCGCTATGTTCTGGGCTGGCCCGATCAGAAATTCACCCCGGCTCAATCGGCGATCTTCCCTGCGGTCAGCGTTTCCGCCCTCAACGCCGTGACCCTCGCCTCTCTCTCCTCGAATCGGCTTCGCCTGGGACATCACGGGCAAGGGCAAGACGGTCCTTAAGAGCTTCTATGGTCGATATGCCTATAACCCCAGCGCCGACGTCACGGACCGCGAAAACCCGGTGGGCGCGGCCCAGAACCGATATGCCTTCGTGGCCTGCACGACGGGTCAGACCAGCGGCTGCGATCTCAACAACAACAAGCTCGTCGACGGCCCCGAGGAACTCGGCCGGCTGATCTCGCAGCTTGGCGGAGCCGGTTTCGTGAAGGTGGATCGCGACATCGATCACCCTTACGGAATCGAGTTCTCGAATCATATCGAGCACGAACTCATTCCCGGCCTCTCCCTCCGCGGTTCCTACGTTTTCAAGGGAACACGTAATGAGTGGGCGGAGATCGACACCGTCCGCGTGAATGCTCTGAACGTCCCCTTCAACTTCCTGGATCCTGGCCCCGACGGTCTGACCGGAACCGGTGACGACCAGACGGTTCAGTTGTTCGGTCAGGCTACCGGTACCGGGAGCAACCGCGTCTATGGAAATCCTGAGAAGTACGGCCTCCCCGGCCACGAGGGGGACTATCACACCGTCGAATTCGCGGTGAACCGTCGCATGAAGAACAAGTGGATGCTGCTCACGTCATTCGAGCACACCTGGGCGAATTCGTTCGTGAGTCCGGCCCAGGCGTCCACCAGCGCCCTGGGGACGATTCGACACTCGACCGCTTATCTGTGGAATCCCAATTCGCGTCGTTTCGGACGCCAGGACCAGACGTTCTGGAACTACAAGCTCCTTGGGCGCTACGAACTGCCATGGAGCCTCGCGGTTGCCGCCTCCTACAAGCTGCAGAGCGGCTTTAACTGGGCCCGCAGCACGAGCGTCAACATCCCCGGACTGGGGGCGACCACAGTGGCCATGGAGCCTCTCAATTCGAACCGTTCGCCGAACGTCGGCATCCTGGATTTTCGAGCGGAGAAGGCGATCAGGATCAGAGGAGATCGAAAGCTGACGGCGATGGTGGACGTCTTCAACGCCCTGAACTCGGACACCGTGGTCAATTTCCGCTTGACGTCGCCATCGGCGAACACCACGAACCCAGTGAGCAATCGGTTCAATGAGCTGATCGCTCTCCTGGATCCTCGGATCGTCCGGTTCGGAGTCCGTCTGGACTTTTAGCAGACAGCCCCGCCTGGTCGCCTGCCGGCGTCGCCGGCTCGGCGTCCTTTTGGGGTCCTTAAGGAAGGCGCGGGGATGCTTCCCGCGCCTTCTTTTTTTGCACGAGATTATGAAGGTGCAATCCGGTGGCATACCAAACATCCATCCAAAACCCCCATTTGCTAATCCAATTTGTCGACGCTCGCGTAGGCAACCAGGGCGATGGCACACCGGGTCGAGTTGAAAGGGTTGGACTTAACCCGGGCTAAAGGTCTCTGCAGCGTGGCACGGGAGTTGTTATGACAACACAACAATTCGCCAATCGGCCTCTTGGCTGACGTGGCTAAGAAGCCCCGGCGGGTGGGGACGGAGGGTCCCCTCTCGCTGGGCAAACAGCACGCCGGCCTTGTTCGACTTCCAATTCCGGTGCATCAACACCACCGAACGGCTTCTACTTTGACTACGGCTCCTTTGACGAAGTCGTGGTGGGCGCCGCGGGCAACACCGCGGAAATGCCGAGCGGCGGCGTACTCACAAACTTCATTGGCAAGTCCGGCGGCAACAAGCTCTCGGGCGAGGCCTACTACGAGTACGAGAACAAAGACCTGCAGAGCAGCAATGTGACCGCCGACCAGCTGGCTCGCGGTCCTGGCTACGGCATTCGCCTCACTCCGGTCTGGAAGTCGCAGCAGGGTTATCCGTATGCCCGCGTCTTCAGCGCCAACGCCGGAGAGATCTCGCAGAACTTCGTCACCGAAGCCCTCACCGCCCATCGGATGGAGACGATCAAGCAGTTCGATATTCGCGCGGAGAAACGCTTCAAGCTGAGCGGCCGGATGAACCTGGACGTTTTGTTTGATGTCTTCAACGTGATGAACGCGAACACCGAGCTCAATATCCGCGCGACCACGGCCACGCTCTCGATCAGCGAGACCGGCATTGTGATCCCGGCGCTCAACACCCCGATCACGATTCTGCCGCCGCGAATCGCCCGTTTGTCGGCGCGGTTGAGCTGGTAGTCCGCAAGACGTAAGGTCAAGCGCGGCCGCCCGCGCTTGAGACGCAAAAAGGGGGCCTCTTCGGAGGCCCTCTTGTTTTCTTGAAGTAGAGATCACGAGGAAGCCATTGCCAGACGACAAGGGGATGACAGAAGGGATAGCGGGGAGGAGAGAGGCGGGCGCAGCACTCGACCATCTTCTGATCGGCGCGCCGACTCTCGAGAACGGCATCGCCTGGCTGGAGGAGAAGACCGGCGTACGCGCGGCCATTGGCGGTTCGCATCCTGGCCTTGGAACCTGGAATGCTCTCGCCTCACTCGGCTTCAGACAGTACCTCGAGATCATCGCACCCGATCCCGGGCAACCGGGCGTCCAGACCATCTACGTGCCGGGCCTGCGAAGTTTCGATCGACCGAGAATCACAACCTGGGCCGCGGTGGGGAGGGATCTCAATACTCACTTCGGCGCCGCACTCCCAAAAACCTTCTCCTGCGAGCCCCCTCGGCCAGGAACCCGAATCCGGCCGGACGGGAAGCGCCTGGCCTGGAGCCTGGCCTTCCCGAAGCTTTTGGGCCACGGTACGCTGGACGGCGCCCTTCCCTTCTTCATCGAGTGGCAATCGAACGACATGCATCCAGGGCAGATAACACCCAAGGGGCTGACTTTGAAGGCCTTCTCGATCGAACACCCAAAACCGAAGTTGGTGCTACAGGGGTTGCGCGCTCTGGGCCTTGAGTGCGCGGTCCATCGCGCCACCGTCATGTCCATCCGAGTCGAGGTCGAAACGCCGCGCGGTACGGTTTTTCTCTGAGCGCGGCTAGCCGGGGCGTTCGGGCGGAGAGTCTCCCGCCTCTATCGCAGGGCCACTTTGCGTCGATCGGTCCCGCCCTTTTCCGAAACAACCTCGATCTCGACTACCAAGCCGGGCGTGGTTGCCCGAAGAACCCATGAGAGCGTCCTTGCGTTGTCGTTTGGAGAGGCAGCCGACAAGGAGCGCCTTCCCGGGATGTGGCCAAGAGAAATCGCCGCCTTGCCATCCACGAGAGCGGCCGCAGTCAGTTTGAGGGACGCGCGGACGGGCTTCGCCAGCTTCGCCACGATCGCGCGTTCGGTGATGTTCGTCGGCATATAGCCGCGGTTCTCAACCACCAGATCGACGCGGAAAAGCCCGCCTCCGAGCGCCGTCGCCTTCGCCTTCTGGATGGCCACGATCGGAGACACCATGGCCATCTCGGTGAACCACGAAACTTTCATGGCAATCTCGGCCTCGAGCATCGATGGAGGCGGGTTCTGCTGGGTGAACTTGCGACGCCAGCCGCCGATCTCAACGTCTCCGAGCTGAGGATGCTTGAACGCCTTCCAGGGCGCGAAACCTTGCCCTTTCAGCTCTTCGTCGTTCCACCGGAGCCGTTCGGCCTCGCTGATCCGCTTGTCGCCGTTGTAGTCCTTGCCAAAGCCACCCCAGTGCTCGGGCACCCAGCCCAAAACACCGAAGTCGAAGTAGCCCCAGCTGATGAGCGTCCCGTGGCGAGAGTTGCCTTCGCCCG
>JAENWE010000442.1 GCA_016650185.1 Vicinamibacteria bacterium
CCGGGCCGGAATTCGACATGGCTTCCCATCTCCTGGAACCGCGACCGGGGTTCTCTCGTATACCCTCGCAACCGGAGGCCTTTGCCATGAACCTGAGAAACGACGTCATCCTGAGCCTGCGCCGCCTGCGCAAGGATCTGGGCTTCACCGGCATCGCGGTGGCGATCCTGGCCCTCGGGATCGGCGTCAATACCGCGATCTTCTCGCTGGTGAACGTCATCCTCCTGCGGCCAATCACGGGCGTCCCCTCCGACCGCATAGTCGGCCTCTACCAGAAAGACGACACCCGGCCCGACACCTATCGCGCCTTCTCGTACCCTGACTACTTTGACATCCGCGAGGGGAATGAGGCTTTCGAGAGCGTGATGGCCCACAACTTCTCTCTGGTGGGCCTGACCGAAGGCGATGTGACGCGGCGGGTCTTCACCGATGTCGTCACCTCGAACTACTTCCAGACCCTCGGCGTACGCCTTCTGCGTGGACGGGCGTTCGCGGAGGAAGAGGAGACGCCGGGCCGTGAGACCCCGGTGGCGATCATCTCGTACGGGCTGTGGAAGAAGATGGGCCAGAGCGATAGTGTCCTGGGCAGCCAGATCAAGATCAACACCCGCGACTTCACCGTGGTGGGCATCACCCCCGACGGTTTCAGCGGCACCATGGCTCTGGCCGCGCCCGAGATGTGGCTGCCCATGGGCATGTACGACGCCATGCTCAACGACTTCCAGAAGGCCGGCGATGGGATCGGCGAGAAGCTTTCGGACCGCACCCAGAGGAATCTGGTTCTGGTGGGGCAGCTCAAGGCGGGGCTGAGCCACGAGAATGCGTCCGCGCAATTGAAACTGATTGGCGCCCGCCTGGCCGCGGCCTACCCGGCCGAGAACAAGGACTACTCCTTGACCATGGCTCCTCTGTCCCGGCTGGCGGTCAGCACTGAGCCGCAATCGGATACGCCTTTGTTCGCCGCCAACAGCATTCTCCTGGCTCTGGCCAGCGTGGTTCTGATCGTGGCCTGCTTCAATCTGGCCAATATGCTTCTGGCTCGAGGGGAAGCCCGGCAGAAGGAGATCGCGCTGCGACTGGCTTTGGGATCGGGACGGCGACGGGTGGTGCAACAGCTTCTGACCGAGGGCTTCGTTCTGGCCATGGTCGGAGGCATAATGGGTCTGGGCCTTGCCTATGCCCTCACGCGACTCCTGGTGTCGTCCTTCATCGCGGTGGCGCCCCTCGACATCGTGTTTCCCATGACGCCGGATGTGCGCGTTCTCGGGGCGACCTTCATCTTCTGCCTCTTCGCCACCCTGGTCTCAGGCCTCGGCCCCGCCCTGAAGCTTTCGCGCCTCGACGTCTTCCCCCAACTCAAGGAACAGGCCGGAGAGGGCGGCTCCAGCGGTCACTCGCGAGGACGCTTCTGGTTCCTGGCTCCGCGAAATGTCCTGGTCGTCCTGCAGATCGGCCTCAGCCTCGGCCTTCTCGCCACCGGCGGTCTGTTCGTTCGCGGATCGCTCGCGGCCGCGGACTCGGACCCCGGATTCCGGCTCGAATCGGGACTCCTCTTCGAGTTGGATCCGGCCCTGGCCGGGTACGATTCCGCCAGGTCGCAACAGCTCTATGGATCGGTCCTTGACCGGGTGCGCGCTCTGCCCGGGGTGGCCACCGCGAGTGTCGCCTCCACCGTTCCCTTCGGCGCCTTCTCCAGCGGAAAGCGGGTCCGGAAGGCCGGCGACCCCGAAACCGACGGCACCGGCGCTCCGACGGGAATCGGCGCGCAGCACGTGATCGTCGGCACCGACTACTTCAAATCGCTGGGCCTCACCATGCTTCGTGGCCGCGAATTCAACCAGAGTGAGGAAGCTGGCGTCACCGGCCTCGCTCCCGCCATCATCAGCGAGCCTCTGGCTGAACAGCTCTTTCCCAATGAAGACCCACTGGGCCGGCTGATTCAAGTCAGCCGGGGCAGTGGCGCGAGCAAGGGTGTCAAGATCGAGAAGGAAGACGGGACCCTGGCCTCCGCCGATGCGATGCAGATCGTGGGTGTGGCCCCCGGGCTGCGACACAGCCTCTTCGACCCAGCGCCCATTCCCTTCCTCTACGTGCCTCTCGGCGCGAACTTCCAGTCCGGTCTGAACCTTCATGTGAGGATCAAGAGCGGGATCCCCGCGGAAGCCTCGGCCATGGTTCAGACCGTTCGCAGCGAGCTTCGGTCGCTCGATCCCAATCTCCCCGTGGTGTCGGCGGCGACTCTCGAGTCGTTCCGTGACGAGAGCATGCCGCTGTGGGCGGTGCGTGCCGGGGCCCGTTTGTTCTCGCTCTTCGGCATCGCCGCGCTCATTCTCGCGATCATCGGCATCTACGGTCTCAAGTCCTTTGTGGTGGCGCGCCGCACCCGCGAAATCGGCATCCGCATGGCCCTCGGCTCGACATCGCGAGGCGTGGTCGAACTCTTCCTTCGAGAGGGAGCGCGTCTGGCCGGGGCCGGTCTGGCCCTCGGGGTGGTGCTGGCCCTTGCCGCCGGCAGGCTGGTGAGTTCCATGCTCTACCAGGTGAGCCCATTCGATCCCCTGGTCCTGCTCGTCTCGTTCCTGATCCTGGCCGCCGCCGCCCTCGTCGCCACGTACGTCCCGGCCCGACGCGCCACCCTGATCGCCCCGGTTTCCGCCCTCCGTCACGAGTAGCGAACCCTTACGGTCGTCGCGAAGGACCCGAAGTCTGTTCTCCCTCCACCGTCATCGCGAGTCGGTTCACGAACTACGTCCGTGACGGTTGCGAGAAACCACCGTCATCGCGAAGAACCCGAAGTCTCGTCTCGGACTGAAGCGATCTCGGCGTCACGCCGAGACTGCTTCGTCCCATGCATTCAGACGTGGTCCTGCTGAGAAACCTGTTCGAATACGCCCCATTTCAGGCCCTTTCCGTCATTGCGAACGACCCGTCGTATCTTCGGGGAGTGAAGCAATCTCGCGGCCCCGCCGAGATCGCTTCAGTCCATGGAAGAACTCCGGGTCCTTCGCGATGACGGTGGTAGGGTTTCTCCCC
>JAENWE010000443.1 GCA_016650185.1 Vicinamibacteria bacterium
CTTCAGGGAGTCCGGCAGTCCGGCATGTGGCATGATCTCGGCTCTCCGAACGGGTATCTCAGGGCTCAGACCCGGCTTCTGGCCGCGCGGGCCCGAAAACGCTCGGTGCTGGTCGACTCTTCAGTGCGGGTGGGAAAAGGGGCCCGGGTGATCCGCTCCGTGATCGGCGCCGGCTGCGTGCTCGAGCCGTCAGTCCGGGTCGTGGGCAGCGCCGTCTGGGATGGCGCGCTTGTGAAGTCCGGAGCGAGCCTCAAGAACTGCATCGTGATGTCGGGAACCGAGGTGAAGAAGGGCGCGTACAGCGGCCTCATCCTGGGTCCCAAGACACGCGTGGCCATTGGGCGGGAGTGAGGGCGCGAACGTGATCACGGGGGCCGGGCTGGATATCCGGCTGAGTGAATATCTTCGCACCCACAAGGGGCCGACGGATGTCGACGCGCTTTCGGGCGACGCCTCGACTCGCCGCTACTTCCGGCTGACCCCAAAGGAAGGCGCATCGTCGATCGTGGCCCTGTATCCCGACCCGTTCGACGCGACGGCCACCCCCTTCTACACGGTGGGCGATGCCCTGATTCAGATGGGCCTTCCCGTCCCGAAGCTCCTGGACCACGATGGCGCCCTGGGGATCTACGAGCAGGAGGATCTCGGCGATCTCACCCTCCAGCACGTGCTGAACCAGGCGACGGCCCCTCAGAAGATCGACTTCTATCGCGAGGCGATCGACGAGATCATCACCGCCCAGCGTGAGGCCCCGAAGGTGCCCCAGCGGGCGATCTGCTTCCACACCGCCTTCGATATCGAGAAGCTGTCGTGGGAACTGCACTATTTCGAGAAGCACTTCCTGGAGTTGCATTGTCGGGTCGACCTTTCGGTCGAGGACCGTTCGAAGCTGGCCGAGGGTTTCCACTCCCTGGCCGCTCAGATCGCCTCATGGCCGCGGGTGCTCTGCCATCGCGACTATCACAGCCGCAATCTTATGCTGCACAAAGGCCGGCTCTTCTGGATTGACTATCAGGACGCCCGCATGGGGCCCGCGACGTACGACCTCGCCTCCTTGTTGCGCGATTCGTATGTGACCCTCGATGAGGACTTCGTTCAGGACCGCGCCGAGGAGTTCCGACAGAAGGGCGTTCCCGACGAGACGCGAGAGACTTTCCGGCAGCGTTTCGAGCTGATGTCGATCCAGAGGAACCTGAAGGCTCTGGGCACCTTCGGCTACATGGCCGTGGTGCGTGGTAACCCGGTCTATCTGCCCTACATCCCCGGGACTCTGGCCCACGTGAAGCGCAATCTGGATCGCCACCACGAACTCGCTTCCCTCGCTTCCGTGCTGCGCCGACACATAGAGGAATTGAAATGACCGACATCGCCCGCATCCAGGACTTCCAGAGACACGTTGGCGCCACGATGAAGGTTCAAGGGTGGATCCACAACAAGAGAAGCAGCGGCAAGCTGCAGTTCCTGATCCTGCGGGACGGCACCGGCTTCGCCCAGGCTGTGGTCTCGAAGGCCGCGCTCAGCGAAGAGGCATGGGTGTCGCTCGAGAAGGCGGGGCAGGAGTCCTCGGTCGAGATCACGGGCCTGATCAAGGAGGACAAGCGCGCCCCCGGCGGTTTCGAGATCGATGTCAAGGACGCGACGGTGATTCAGTCGACCCACGACTTCCCAATCACGCCGAAGGACCATGGAACCGCCTTCCTCATGGAGAACCGGCATCTGTGGCTGCGCTCCGAGAGGCAGCATGCGGTGATCCGCATCCGGCACGCCGTCATCAAGGCGTTCCGCGATTATCTCGACGATCAGGGGTTCACCCTCGTGGACACCCCGATCTTCACCCCCGCGGCGTGCGAGGGCACCACCACGCTCTTTGGCGTGCCCTACTTCGACGAAGGCACCGCCTACCTGACCCAGAGCGGCCAGCTCTATAACGAAGCGAACGCCGCAGCCCACGGCAAGGTGTATTGCTTCGGTCCCACCTTCCGGGCGGAGAAATCGAAGACCCGGCGCCACCTGACCGAATTCTGGATGCTGGAGCCGGAGATGGCCTTCGCGCATCTGGCCGACGCCTTCGAGGTGGCGCAGAACATGATCTGTTTCGCCATCCAGCGTGTTCTCGCCACGAAGAAGCTCGAACTCGAGCGCCTTGGCCGGGATCTCACCCGGCTCGAGAAGGTGAAGGCTCCTTTCCCTTGGGTTCACTACGACGACGCCATCAAGATCATCCGCGAGAAGGGGTCGAAGACCGAGTGGGGGAGCGACTTCGGAGGCACCGACGAAACCGTTCTGGCCGAATCGTTCGATCAGCCCATCATCGTCCACCGATTCCCCTCCGCCATCAAGGCCTTCTACATGGAGCCTGACCCGACCGACGCCAGGTACTCGCTCTCGGCGGACATTCTGGCCCCTGAGGGCTATGGCGAGATCGTGGGCGGCGGCGAGCGCATCTCCGATCCGGATCTGCTCCTGAAGCGTCTGCACGACCACGGCCTCCCGGAGGAAGCGTTTCGGTGGTACATCGACCTCCGGAAATACGGGTCGATGCCGCATGCGGGATTTGGCCTTGGGGTCGAGCGGTTCGTGACCTGGATCTGCGGCATCGACCACCTGCGTGAAGCCATCGCCTTCCCGCGGATGCTGTACCGAATCTATCCGTAACGGGATCCTCGGGGCCCGATCGGCCGAGACGGCGGGGCGAGGGACAGGTATGCTCCGCCGACTCGATCACCCTTTTCGACCACGTCTTTGACCCCCTCATGTCCTCCCAGACCCGAAAGCTGATCGACACCGACCGCTACAAGCGACTGGTGGAGACGTCGAACGATCTGATCTGGTCCGTGGACGCGCAGGGCCGGTTCACCTTCGTCAACGACGCGGCGGCGAGGAGGATCTACGGGTACTCGGCGGAAGAAATGGTGGGGAAGGCTTTCGTCGAACTCATGACCCCGGAGCAGGCGGAAAAAGACCTCAAGGTATTCGACGAGATCAAGGCCGGCCACCGCGTGTTCAACTATCGAACCGTCCACCTTCGCAAGGACGGCGGGCAGGTTCAATTGAGCTTTAATGCCGTGGTGGAGCTCTCGCCCACGGGCGAGGTTCTCGGCACCACGGGGACGGCGACCGATGTCACGGACCTGGTGAGATACGCCGCCGACCTGGCGCGTTCCGAGGAGCGCTATCGGCTGCTTTTTGAAAATGCCACCGAACCCATTGGCGTGGCCCAGGATGGGCGAATCGTGTTCTTCAACCACGCGGTGGTCGAGGCCACGGGCTACGAGGCCCACGAGATCCCCGCCCTGCC
>JAENWE010000444.1 GCA_016650185.1 Vicinamibacteria bacterium
AACTCGATGGCCTCGAGCCGGGAGGAGCCAAGAAACTGCTTGGGGCCGCGGCCGGGCAGAAACGCGACGCCTTCATTCTTGGTCTCTTCAAACTCCTCGTGACCCTGGGTGGAGCGCAGGACCGGCATCTCCTCGAATCTTTCGAGGGAGACGATGGTCACCTCGGAGGCGCCGCCCCTCAGGGCCGCGCGCGCCGAGTCGATCGCTTCTTTGGCCCGGGCATCGGACTCGGCGACCAGGGTGTTGAGCTCCTCCTCCGCGGTTTCGCGACCCAGCCGCAGGGCCGTGCGCGCAGCGTCGAAGGCCACGAAGCCTCCGCCGATCACGACCACTCGACGCCCGAGGGGCAGCCGATATCCGCGATTGATGTTGAGGAGGTAATCGACCGCCTTCACCACGCCGTCGAGTTCAACCCCCGGAGCGGAGAGTTCCCGGCCGCGCGAAACGCCCACCGAGATGAAGAAGGCTTCGAACCCCTGGGCCCGAAGTTCCTTGAGACCGAACTCCGGCGTCAAGGGCTCCTTGAGACGAAGGGTGACGCCCAGCGAGAGGATCTTGTCGATCTCCTGCCGGATGAGGGTACGCGGCAGCCGATACTCCGGTATGCCGAAGCGCATCATGCCGCCCGGCTCTTCGGAAGCCTCGAGCACGGTCACGTTGTAGCCCAACAGCGCGAGATCGTGAGCGGCGGCGAGGCCGGCCGGACCCGCGCCAATCACCGCCACTTTCCGGGGCGGCGCGACGGTGCGACGATCGTTCATAGGCGCAGTGGGCAAGTGTCCTGGGAACCGATTGCCTTCACTGATGAGTTCACGGCGGAGCAGGTCCTGGGTGTCCGGGTGCATCGACTCGGCGCCGTAGCGCTCAGTGACATACCGCTTCAGCGACCTGATCGCGATGGGCGCGTCGATGGCGCCTCGCCGGCACGCGTCCTCGCAAGGGGCGGCGCACACCCGGCCGCAGACGGACGCGAAAGGATTGGGCGCCCGCGCGGTGAGATAGGCCGCCTGATCCCGGCCTTCAGCAATGAGTTGCACGTAGCGACCGGCGTCTGTCCCCACCGGGCAGCCGGACTGGCACTTCACCTGGCCTTTCCAGTGTTCGAGATCGGGCAGTCGTACTTTCAACGTCATCTCGGCGGGAGCCTCCTGGAGCCAAGGCTGCCACACCCCAAAACAGGCCAATGATGCAAATGGCTCTCCCCGACGCGGACACTGCTCGGTCGCGCGGTTGGGGGCCTCATCGTTCCAAAGATCATCGAAGCGACTTTCGGCCAGTTCGGCCGCGGCTCACATGATTTCTGTCATGCAGCGCCCGGCCTTCCGACGGACCCGAGGGCGCAATCGTGTCGGCTTGCGCTCAAACGGCCTTGAACGGACCGTGTCCAGCCCTCGCCCTCCGAGTTCGGGAGCGCGAATCGGTGACTCGCCTTCCGGTTCCGCCAAAAGCTGGGTTCCCGATCCGTCGGATCGCCGCCTGTTTCTACCTCTCTTGCCGCAGCCCCGTGGCGCTCCACCGCGGTCGGCCCTAATCCCGAAGGCTAACCCCCTCGGCGAGCTTCAGGGCATGCTCACCGGCAAAGCCGCGGGTGGCTCGCAGGACCGAGGCGCCGGCTTCGCGCAGGAGAACGAAACCCGCCGCGCCGCGTTGCTCGATCAGCCGCAGCCCGGGTCCGGCACCGAGCACGAAGGCCGCGGTCGAGAGAGCGTCCGCCTCAACTCCGGTGGCGGCTAGCACCGTCACCGACAAAACGCCGCCGGAATATTCGCCGCTTCTCGGATCGAGGATGTGCAGTCCCCTCTGGTCGGAGCCTGAAGTCGAAACACCCCCGCTCCGCACGCGAAAGACGGCCCAGGGTTTGCCAGGCTCGCCGGGCACAGGCTCCGGATCTCGCACTTCAAGATCGAGACTTGTGCCGAAGAGCCCCACACTGCTCTCGCCTAGCGACACAACCCCTGCCTTCGCGCCGGCCGAGCGCAAGGCGGCGAGAGCCTGATCCACCGCATAGCCCTTGGCCACACCGCCGAAATCGAGACGCGTTCCGGGTTCGAGGCGCACCTTCCCCGAGGCCGGATCCACATGAACCCGCCGGTATCCAATGCGGGCCAGGAGTGCGGTGCGCTCGGGGGCCGAGAGGCTAAGTGGCGGGGTGCCGAATCCGCCGAGCGCGCGCACCAGCGGCTCCACTGTGGGATCGAAACTGCCGCCCGAAGCTGCGGCGAGCTCAAGGGCTTTGTCGAGTACCGCGCGGAGATCAGGGCTCGGCGCTCCCTCACCCGCATCGTTCAGTCGCTGTAACTCGCTCGGCTTCCAGAGCGACATGGCATCGTCGACGCGGTCGATTGCCGCGAATGCTTCGGCGAGCGCAGGGCCGGGCTCGGACACACCCTGGACCTCGACCTTGGCCGTCGTCCCC
>JAENWE010000445.1 GCA_016650185.1 Vicinamibacteria bacterium
GAGCGATCACGGGCGTTCTTCTCCAGCCCTCACCAGCGTGTCCCGATAGAGATCTGGATGGAGATGAAAGCCGAGAGCCAGAAGATCATCCAGAGGTCCACGCACGGCGGGGATGAGGCCCTTCTGCTTCGCGGCCAGGAGCAACCCCGTAGTCCCGATGATGGACAAACCAAGTGATGTAGCCAGGCGTCGCGCCTGGAGATCGTCCACAATGAGCCGAGACGCGTGCACTTCGAGGGCAAGGCTAATGGCTTCGCTCTCGCCGAGATCTGCATCTGCGTCAATGATGGCGGCCGGAATCTCGTGCTGCAACGGCCGGATCTCAATCCAGGACTCAAGGTTGACGCTCATCGCTTCTTGCGCGACCGCGGGCGGGATGAGAATCACCCCGAAGAGAGCCGGGAGGATGCGCATCAACGAGATCTGATGCAGGGCGACCAGCGGTGAAGTGTCCGCGACTACAGCAGTCACAGTGAATTGGCGACTTTGACTTCAGCTTCGAATTCCTCCGGGCTCATGTGAATAGATGGAATGCCCATCTTCCCGGTGGCCTTGATGAATTCGATACGACCCATACCGAGGAGTTTTGCGGCCTTGCCGCTGGAGATGGCAGCGCGACGATAGAGATCGAGCACGATCGCTTCATGCGCGGCCTTTTCGATGGGGCCTTTCATCAGGGTGGCGAGGCTTTCGGGGATTTCGATGGTGACGCTCGACATGGGTGTTTCCTCGAGGAGATTGTAGGCCTTTCGCCTTGTCTTTCCTTGGAGCAGCGCCCCGACGGCCTGGTTCGCATAACCCTGAAGAAGGCGTATCGCGACGGAACCGTAGCGGTTGAAATGGACCCACTCTCGCTACTATGCCGGACTGGCCGCTAGTGTAGTGTCCAACAAATAACTAGACATTCAGAACAGGATTTCCTATCCTTGGGGCATGGGTCACGCCTGCGAACTATCACCCTCCGAACAGGAGCAGATTCAGCAGTGGGTGGCCGCCCACGGCACGCCCCAGCAGGTGGCCCTCCGGTGCCGAATCGTGTTGGCCGCCGCCGCCGGATGCTCCGATGTGACCATCGCCGAGCAGTTGTCCATTAACCGCAAGACGGCGATCTTGTGGCGCAATCGCTTTTCCGAGCAGCGACTGGACGGACTGTGGGAGGTCGCGCCGGGCCGCGGTCGCAAACCCACCTTCGATATCGACAAGATCGCCGCGATTGTGGACGCTACCTTGCAGACCAAGCCGGAAGGAATGACGCATTGGAGCTGCCGCACGATGGCCACGGATCAGGGCGTCAGCAAATCCACGATCAACAATATCTGGCAGGCCCACAATCTGAAGCCGCATCGAGTCAAGACCTTCAAGCTGTCGCGCGACCCGAAGTTTCTGGAAAAGATGACCGACGTGATCGGGCTGTACTTGAACCCGCCCGAACAAGCGATCGTGTTGTGCGTGGACGAGAAGAGCCAGATTCAGGCGCTGGATCGGACGCAGCCTGGCCTGCCTATCAAGAAGGGCCGCTGTGGGACGATGACGCACGACTACAAGCGGAATGGCACGACCACGCTATTCGCCGCCCTGGAGATGCTGCAGGGAAAGGTGATCGGCCAGTGTTATCAGCGGCATCGGCATCAGGAGTTCCTCAGATTCTTGCGCACTCTCGACAAGGAGTTTCCAGGCACGGTCCCGCTTCATCTCATCATGGACAACTACGGGACCCACAAGCACGAGAAGGTTCGGGCGTGGCTGAATCGTCACCCTCGATTCGTGCTCCACTTCGTCCCCACCAGTTCCAGTTGGCTGAACATGGTCGAGCGCTGGTTTGGCCAACTGGATGACAAGGCGATCCGCCGCGGCGTCTTCCGCAGCGTAGAAGACTTGAAGGCTTCCATCGACGCATTCCTGATCGCCTGGAACAAAGATCCAAAACCATTTGTATGGACTGCAACCGTCGACTCAATCGTCGAAAAACTCGCTCGCTGTCGGCGGACTCTGGAGAAACTCCAGCCCGGCTGCACCAATCCCCGGACCAGAAGACGGAAGAAGTAACTGTCCAGTTATTTCGTGGACACTACACTAGCTCTCTCCCGAGCGGTCCGCGCGCCGACCGCGATCCGAACACCTATCGTGGTCGTCGCCAGAAGTCTCCTGGAGTTACGGGGATGGCGGCGGCGCCATCCTCACCTTGCCGTTGAACTGGCGGAAGACCGCGACGAAGTAAGCAATCGACAGAGTCATGGCGACCGGCCACCACCACAGGGCCAGGGCCAGGCCCGCCCCGCCGACCGCGCCCCGTTGGGCGGTGAGGGAGTAGGCGGGATCGATGGTCGAGCGCAGCATCACCGGAAAGGTGCTGGCCGCGGCCGCCCCCAGCAGGCCGACGATGAAGCCCCCTCCTCCGAGCAAGGCCTGGAGTTCCTTCCCCCCGCGCTGACCCAGGACCACCGCGATCGAACCGGCGAGGGCGGTGGTCAGAGCCAGCCAGGCCAGGGGCCGATCCATCATGCCGGTGAAGAGTTCCGGCCGGACCGAGAAGGTCTCGGCCGTGATCAGGGGCAGAAGCAAGAAGGCGGAGAACCACAGCTTGCGAGCGAGAGAAGCACTTCGGTCATGAACCGCGCCTGCGGTCTTGAAGACCAGGTACGAAGCGCCGTGGGCGGCCACGCAGATCAGGGTGAACACCCCGGCCGACATGGTGTACCAGTCCAGGATGCCGACCTGGCCCTGGGTTTTGAAGTCGGTGAAGAAAGGCATGCTGAACTTCCCGCTGGCTCCGAGGGGAACGCCTCGAACCAGGTTTCCCAGCGCGGCCCCGAGGAGGATCGCGGTCAGGACACTCACCACCGAGAAGACCACCTCCCAGAACCTCCGCCAGAGGGGATCGTCAAGGTGGCCGCCGAGTTCCAGGGACAAGCCGCGACCCACCATGCACCACAGAAGCGTGAACACGGCCAGGTAGAAGCCGGGAAGAGCCACCGCCAACACGGTCGGAAAGGCGACGAAAAGGATGCCGCCCGAGGCGACCAGCCAGACTTCGTGCCAGGTCCAGAGAGGACCGATGGCGCTCACCACCAGGCGGCGTTCGGCCGGCGACCGAGCCACCAGAAACTGAACCACGCCCGAGCCGATGTTGGAGCCGTCCAGAACCGCATAACCGGCGAGCGTCACACTCAGGATGGCGAACCAGATCTCAACCATGAATCATCTCCGGGTAGGGTCCCGGTGGCTCATCGTGACCATTGGGAGGACCGTGAAGGACCTCGCGACCGATGAGGAAGAGGTAGAGCAGGCCCACCGCCGAGTAGAGGCCGGTGAATCCAATCAGGGTGAAGAGGGTGTCGCCCTGAGAGACCACGTCGGCATACCCGGCGCTGGTCCGGAACAAGCCGTACACCAGCCAGGGCTGCCGGCCCAGTTCGGCGGTGAGCCAGCCCGCGGTATTGGCGATGAAGGGAAAGGGAAAGGCCAGCATCAGGGCCCACAGAAGAAGAGGCGTCCGGAGCAACCTGCCGCGCCAGCGCTGCAGGTTGGCCAGCGCCATCAGGCCGATGAAGAGGGTGCCGAGCCCGGCCATCACGTGGAACGAGTAGTAGAGCAGCTCGATGTTGGTGGGCCACTGGTCCTCGGGGAAGGCCTCCAGGCCGCGGACGTTGCTGTGGAATGTTCCGTAGGCCAGGAAACTCAGCATCCCGGGGAGTGCTACCGCATTCTCCAGTTTGCGCATCTTCACGTTGGGCTGGCCAATGAGGTGGAGCGGGGCCATCGCTCCGCTCTCGAACCGGCCCTCCATGGCGGCGAGCGACACCTCCTGGTATCTGGCCACGAACTTGGCCTGAACGTCGCCGGTGGGAAATGCCACGATCACCGCCGAAATCAGACCCGCGGCAATGCCCCACTCGACATAGACGCGGGCCTGGCCCTGGTGTTCGAGCCGGAGGGTGTAGAAGGCGCCGACCGCCGCCACCACGAAGGCTCCGGTCACCACCGCGGCCGCCTGATTGTGGGCGAACATGACCCAGGCCCAGGGATTGAGCAGGTAGCCGCCGAGATCCGCGATCACCAGGGTTCCGTTCTCAGTGATACGGTGGCCGACTGGGTGCTGCATGAACGCGTTGGTGGTCAGGATGAAGTAGGCCGACAGCCAGCTGCCGAGCGCGACCAGAGCGGTGGCCACAAAGTGCTTCCTCGGTCCCAGGCGGCGCTCCCCCCAGACCATCGCGCCCACAAAGGCGCTCTCCATGAAAAACGCGAACATCCCTTCCATGGCCAGGGTCTGGCCGATCACTCCGCCTGCGTACTTCGAGAACTCCGACCAGTTGGTTCCGAACTGAAACTCCATGGGGATGCCGGTGACCACGCCCACCACAAAGGTGATCCCGAAGATCCGGCTCCAGAAGCGCGCGGCCTGGGCATAGGCCTCGTGGCCGGTGCGCAGGGCGCGCCATCGCCACAGGACGAGAAAGGGCGCAAGGCCCATGGTGAGTTGAGGGAAGAGGTAGTGGTAGGTGATCGTGAACGCAAACTGCAGCCGATGCCAAAAGGCCGGGTCGTCCATGTCGTCTCCATCCTAAGCCGCCCACCTGCCCCGCCCCTCGCCCGTAGCGCCGGAGCGGGCGGCCGAGCCCGCCCTGACCGCCGGTCCGAGGTCTTAGAGACGGAAAAGATAGGAGAACTTCACGAAGAAGCCGTCGCCCGAACGGCTGAGCTGTCGGAAGGCAAACGGGTCGTTCTCCCGAAGCGAGCTTCCGTAGCCCGCGAAGAAGACCGTGCCCGGCGTCGGCTGCCACGCGAACAGGGCGTCGAGCCGGAGGCCGTTCTGCCTGCTCCCGAGCGCGGGCTGAAAGAGACCCGAGTCGTCACGGATCAGGATGGGCGCCTCAGTCCTTGAGTCGTCCCGCAGGGAATCCTGATAGCGCGCGTCGTATTCCGCGATCAGCCGGCCGAATATGGACCGGGAGGCCTGATATTCGAGCTTGAGCCTGGGGATCCTTCGCTGACCCACGAGCGACCCATCGGAGCGCCGCTTGTACTGCTGAAGGTTGTAAAGGGCGTTGAGGCGGAGCTTCTCCGTCGGCCTCCAGTCCACCTGCAGGGTCGCGAATAAAATATTGGCGCTCGACCACTCATCGAAGTTCTCATCCTTGCCCCACACGGCGTTGCCGGAAACGGACAGGTGCTTGTAATCGGGGGTACTGAGGCTCAGCACGTAATCGAGATTGGCCAGCGTGGGCACGCCGACGAAGGGCAGGAGCTCGCCCGGCCGAGCGCCTTGCAGCGCATAGTCGGCGTAGAAGTCGGGGTCGTAGCCGAATGACTCGATCAGCACCGAGTCTCCCACTTTCCATCCGCCGCGCAGTGTGGCGTTGTTGTTGATGTGCAGCTTCTTGTCCTGCACCCCACCCTCCCCGAAGAACCCGTCGTACTTCCACGTGCCATCCAGCACGACGTCGGCGTTCCACGCCTCGATCAGGCTGCCTTCCTTGCCGAAAAAACTCGCCCGCTGGTCGAAAGAAGCGTGCACGATGCCGGCGTCCTGGTGGATGCCGCCATCATCATGGTCGAGAACGCGCACAAGCACTATGAAGAATGGAAAGGGAAACGTTCCCATTTCGAGATCATCCTGAAATCGGCTCAGGAGGTGGGTCCGACGCTCTTCTTCACTCTGCTGGTGATCACGGTGTCGTTCATGCCCATCTTCACCCTTCAGGCCCAGGAAGGGCGTCTGTTCCGACCGCTGGCCTTCACCAAGACCTACGCCATCGCCATGTCATCGATCCTGGCGGTAACC